>CAYQZO010000538.1:0-1503 GCA_964421925.1 uncultured Acidimicrobiaceae bacterium | reverse complement strand
GATGCGTTCCACCGTACCGCTCGTGCACGATGCCAGATGGTCGGCGAGCCCGTCGGACACCACGCCGGACCCACCGACGATGACGATCTCCCCGCTGGGGGCTGCGGCAGCCGGCTCGGGGGTGAGGGCGAGGCCGGTGCCGGCGGTCATCACGACCGCAAGCACGAGCAGGGTGTTTCTCATGTGAACTCCACGGTCGCGCTGCCCCCCACCCCGAGCGCCCGCCCCCTTATAACGACCCGCAACTGCGATCTCTTGAATCTAGTTGTCCCAGATGGGGTAGGACCCGCCGTTGAAGACCATCCACAACCCGGCCTCGGCGTTGCCGGAGACCGCACCCAGCCCGCCGAGGATGGTGACTTCGTCGAGGCCGAGGCGGTTCAGCTCAGTCTCGACCGCCGACGGCACCGGGGATTCGACGAGCAGGATGGGCGCCGATGCCTGAGCTGCCAGCGGAACCCCGGCCAGGGCATCGACGAAACCGAGCCCGGTGGCGACGTAAGCCACAGGAGCGTCGGGGAAGGCGTACGCCGAGATCGCCGCCGCGGTGGCGTAGCGGTTGGAGCCGCCGAGCCGGGTCACGGTGCCGGATCCGGCGTAACCTTCGAGCGCGGTGGCCACCGCATCGGAAATCACCGCGGTGCCGCCAAGCACGACGATCTCGTTGGGACTCAGCCGGTCCAGCTCGTCGCGGGTCGGCTTCGGAATCGAATCCTGCAACGTGAGCAGCAGCGGTGCGTGGTCGACGGCTGCAGCAGGTGCTCCCGCCAGGGCATCGGGGAAGTTCTCGCCGAAGGCGATGTACACCTTGTCCACGCCGGGGCTGTAGTGGGCCTGGGAGACGGCGGCGGCGGTGGCGTATCGGGTCGCGCCGGAGAGGCGCTCAACGGATGGGGCATAGGCGGCGAGGGCCGTCTCCACGTTGCCGGCCACCGCTCCACTGCCACCCAGGATGACGATGGTGTCGGGGTCGAGCCGCTCAAGCTCATCACGGGTGGCCGGTGGCAGGGAATCGGGCTTGGTGAGCAGCACCGGGCCCCCGGCATTGGCCGCGGCAGGCCCGCCGGCCAGGGCGTCGGCGAAGCCGGTGCCGGTGGCGATGTAGGCCACGGAGGCGCCGTCGGGGAACGCCGCCTTGGAGATCTCTACCGCGGTGGCGTAGCGGTCGCTGCCCGCGATGCGGGGCATCAGCCCGCGATCGGCGGCGAGGAGCGAGTTGTAGGGGTTGACCATCGGGTCGTTGCCCCAGAAGTAGCCGGCCGGGCAGTTGGTGCACGCCGGGTCGTGGATCTCGAAGTGAAGGTGCGGAGTGACGTTTTCGGCGTTGCCCGAGTCGCCGACGAAGCCGATCAGCTGGCCCCGCTCCACCCAGTCTCCCTCCTCGAGGCCGGGGGCGAAGCCGATCCGCCCACCGATGTTGTCATCGGTGTAGGGCGTGTCGTTGTTCATGTGGATGTACCAGGTCGACCACCCGTCGGGGTGCATGATCCCGTAGATGGCACA
>CAYQZO010000537.1:0-1506 GCA_964421925.1 uncultured Acidimicrobiaceae bacterium | reverse complement strand
TGATCGAGGCGTAGAGGCGCATCTCGACCTCGAGGTTGAGGATCGGCACCTTGCGCAGCGCGGTGTCGCCCCAGATCCCGATCATGAAATACATGGGGAGCAGCACCACCTCGAAGAACACGAAGAAGAGGATGAGGTCGAGGGCGACGAAGGTTCCGGTCATCCCGGTGGCGAGGATCATGGTGAGGATGAGGAGCAGCTTGGGGTTGTGCGGCTCCGGCCAGTGGTCCCACGAGTAGACGACCACCAGGAACGTGATCAGGGTCGACAGCAGCACGAGGGGCAGGGAGATCCCGTCGACGCCGATGTGGTAGTTGGCGTTGATCGCCGAGATCCAACTGGTGTCGGTGCCGAATTGGAACTCCTGGGTGGCGCCGTAGTCGAAGTTGGCGGCGAGCACGCCGGCGAGAACGAGGGTGGCGCCGGAGATGACCAGGGCGGTCCACTTGAGCAGCGTCTCCTGGCTGCGCGGGATGAGGCCGAGCGCGAGCACGCCGACCAGCGGCAGGAACACAACGAGGCTCAACGCCCAGCCGCTGTCCAAGAACTCATCCATTCCTCGCTCCTCCTCCTATACGAAGATCGCCACCAGCGCGGTGATCGCCACCACGCCGGCGAAGCTCAATGCCACGTACTGCTGCACCCGTCCCGGGAAGAACTGCCGCAAGAAGCCGCCGGCGGCGCTCGTGGTTGCGGCCGACACGTTGTACACGCCGTCCACCGCGTTGTCGTCGACGGCGAGCACGGCGCTCGCCAGGTATCGAGTCCCTCCCGCGGTGAGGTTGGGGACGGCGTCGATGACGTGGTCGTCCACCCAGATGACCCCGTCGGCGATCGGACCCATGGTGGGCCGGACCAGGGCGTTCATGTACAGGTCGTCGATGTAGTACCGGTTCACCAGGAGCGGGGTCAGGACCGGGATGTGGTAGTCGGGCCGCTCCACCGAGACCCGGCGCTCGGGCACGGCGAGGTCTCGATCCCCGATGGTGGTGTGGACGAGCTCACGCTGGGGACCCCACAGCGCCCATCCCAGCCACAGACCGAGCAGCACAAGCGGGGTCACGATGAGGATGAGCGGGTACTCGGGAGCGGTGAAGTGGTGCTCCATGATGGGGAACGCTCGCGTCGTGACCCATTGGGTGAAGGTGTCGGTGAGGCCCGGGATGTTGAGCCAGCCGGCGGTGGCTGCGCCCACGGCGAGGGCCACCATGGGGAGCGTCATGATCGCCGGCGACTCGTGGGGCTTGGCGTCGCCGACGTAGGTGCCGAAGAAGGTGAGGCTCACCGCCCGGCCCATGTAGAGGGCGGTGACGAGGGCGCCGGCGATGGCCAGGACGAGGATCACGTAGGCGGCAGCACCCCCGCCGTGTCCCGCGTCGTAGTTGATGGAGGCGATGATCTCGTCCTTGGACCAGAACCCGGAGAGCGGGAACAGCCCGACCAGGGCACCGGTCCCGATGAGGAACGTCCAGAAGGTGGCCGGCATGAAGCGCCGCAGGCCACCCA
>CAYQZO010000536.1:0-1511 GCA_964421925.1 uncultured Acidimicrobiaceae bacterium | reverse complement strand
CTCATAATCCCTCGGTCGAAGGTTCGATCCCTTCCGGCCCCACTCCTCCCATGTGTTGGTCCGGCTGAGGTTGGACGGTTTGGGTTCGGTTGAGGCCTGACGCGGTTCCGGCTGATGCTGGACGCGAGTTCCGGTTGATCCTTGACACGGGGTTGGTTGCCTTCTCGGCTCGGCGTGTCGACGTCGAGGAGGTGGGTCGTGCTCGTTGCGCGCAGTGCCATGGAGCAGCGATACGAGGCGGTGATGGCGGTGGTTCGCGACGGCGAGCCGGTGATCGAGGTCGCGGCTCGGTTCGGGGTGTCACGCCAGAGCGTGCATGGGTGGATCCGCCGTTACGAGGCCGGCGGGATGAGCGGGTTGGCGGATGGTTCGCATCGCCCCGCGACGTGCCCGCATCAGATGCCGGCCGAGGTCGAGGCCGAGGTGTGCGAGCTGCGGCGTCAGCATCCGGGGTGGGGTCCGACACGCCTGGCGGCGGTGCTGGCGCGCCGGGGCGTGACACCGGCGCCATCGCGCTCGGCGGTGTATCGGGCGTTGGTCCGGCAACGGCTGATCGAGACGGGTCGTCGCCGTCAACGCAAGGACTGGCTGCGGTGGGAACGGCATCGGCCCATGGAGCTCTGGCAGCTCGACGTGCTGGGCGGGATCGTCTTGCGCGACGGCACCGAGCTCAAAGCCCTCACTGGCGTCGATGATTACTCACGGTTCTGTGTCGCGGTCGGGTTGATCGAGCGGGCCACGGCCCGGGCGGTCTGTGGGGTGTTCGTCGACGCCATGCGCACCCACGGCATTCCCGATGAGGTGCTCACCGACAACGGCAAGGTCTTCACCGGCCGGCACTCCTCGACCCCCTCGGAGGTGCTCTTTGATCGGATCTGCCGCCAGAACGGCATCACCCACCGGCTCACGGGCGTGCGCTCACCGACCACGACCGGCAAGATCGAACGATTCCACCGCACCCTGCGCGACGAGTTCCTGCCCGGAGCCGAGCTCACCAGCCTGAGCCAAGCCCAGCACGCCGTGAACGCCTGGATCGATGACTACAACAAGGTCCGGCCTCACCAAGCCATCGGACTGCTGACGCCGGCCGAACGATTCGCGCAACGCCTCGACGCACCCGCTGTGGATCTCGAGGAACCCCACGAGGACCCGAGCAACCTCGTGACCCGCAAGGTCGCCCGCAACGGCATCATCTCGGTCTCCCACCAGGTCTTCTCGGTCGGAGCCGCGCTGGCCGGCAAGTACGTCACCGTCCACGTCGAAGACGACCTGCTGCACGTCTGGTGCGAGGGAGCCAGAATCCGAACCGTCCTACGAACCACCAGAGGGGAGGTGCGCAAGAAGCGAGCACGCTCCGACTGACCCCTGGCTGTCAACCATCAACCGGAACCAAACCGACACCCATCAACCGCGACTCCACAGGCGCGCTGGCGCGAACCCACGCTCGTGACGATGGATCACTCTCGTTGGGCCGTAGGCTTCCGTAGCAGACGCTGGTGGCCCAACGAGCG
>CAYQZO010000535.1:0-1518 GCA_964421925.1 uncultured Acidimicrobiaceae bacterium | reverse complement strand
GGGGAACGGCCAGGATGCATCACCGCCTACTGCGGCTGAATCACTATCGGCACGGGCGGCGCCAACCTGAGGAATCTCTTTCTGGGCCCGGAATCGCCGGTGGCTAGCCCGAAATGCCTAGTCCCCGGACGCCGAGCACCGATCGGGCGGCGTGGTACCCGCACATGCCGTGCACACCGGCCCCGGGCGGGGTGGAGGCCGAGCACAGATAGACACCGTCGGCCGGCGTCGCATACGGGTCGGTCGACCACGCCGGGCGGCCCAGCAGACCGCGCAGGTCCTGGGCGCCGCCGGCGATGTCGCCTCCGACGTAGTTGGGGTTGTAGGCCTCGAAGTCGCCGGGTCCGCGCACGTGCCTGGCCATGATCCGATCGCGAAAGCCGGGCGCAAAACGTTCGATCTGGTCCTCGATCCGATCACGCATGTCGACGGTCGATCCGTTTGGCACGTGGCAATAGGCCCACAGCGTGTGCCGCCCCTCCGGTGCGCGCGTGGCGTCGAACAGGCTCTGCTGGGCGACGATGACGAAGGGTCGCTCGGGATGGGCGCCGGCGGTCACCGCGGCCTCACTCTGCGCAATCTCGTTCATGGTTCCTCCGACATGAACGGTGGCGGCGCGCCGGCACGCTTCAGCCCTCCACGGGATCGGACCGTCCAGGGCGTAGTCGAGCTTGAACGACCCGGGGCCATGGCGGTACCGCCCGAGCCGGCGCCGATAGCGATCGGGGAGCCGGTCGCCTGCGATGTCGAGGAGCTGTCGCGGAGTCACGTCGAAGAGCAGATCGGCCCCACTCGGCAGCTCGTCGATCGCGGTCACCCAGGTCCCGGTGCGGATCTCACCCCCGAGGTCGACGAGCGTGCCGGCCATTGCGTCGGCGATCCGCTGCGAGCCCCCGCGGGGAAGGGGCCAGCCGGCAACATGTGCTGAGGCGGCGAGCACGATGGCGAAGGCACCCGTACCCGGACTCGACAGGGGGCGAAACGAATGGGCGGCGCAGCCGGCGAGCAGGGCCTTCGCCGGCTCCCCCTTGAAGACCACCGAGGCGAGCGCGGTGACCGGAGCCAGCGCCGGGATGCCGAAGCGGGCGAGCGCGATCGGGTGTCGCGGCACCCGAAGGGCCGGGCCCAGGATGTAGGAGGCGATCAGGTCCCAGTTGCGCACGGTGGGCTCGACCAGCCGTCGGTACCCTGCACCATCGGCACCCAGCGCGGCGGCCGTTGCCTCGAGCGAATGCTCGAGAACCACCGCCGAACCGTCGTCCAGCGGATGGGCGACGGCGGCATCGGGACGCACCCATTCCAGCCCGGGAAACGCTCGGCCGGCGAAGAAGGGCGAGGCGGCGCCAAAGGGGTGGATGGCCGAGCAGACATCGTGGGCGAACCCGGGGAGGGTGAGCTCGGCGGTGCGCATTCCACCGCCGATGGTTTCCGCCCCCTCCCAGACCTGGACCGAACGACCCCGCTCGGCGAGGGTGATGGCGGCGGAGTTGTGCCGATGCGGCGGCTGGGCCGCGTGCG
>CAYQZO010000534.1:0-1540 GCA_964421925.1 uncultured Acidimicrobiaceae bacterium | reverse complement strand
ATCGCACCGCAGTCGTCGTCACCAGCCGCCCCGTCGTCGCCGGGCCCTTCGATGTTGATGGCTCTTCGGCTGACGCCTCATCGCATGTCGACGGCGCTCAGCGCCCACGCCAACCCGTCGCGCGGGTCCTCCACGGCCAGATGCAGCCCCCACCCGCCGCCCCGGTCGCCCGGATCCCAGAGGTACCAGCGAAGCTCGGCGCCCTCTGCCAGGTCATCGGGGTCCTCCGGCGCATCCTCGTAGCCCAGGAGCTGCGCGACCGCCCACCACGCCAGCGCCCGGGCGCGCGGGGTTCCCCGCCGGCTTCCGTAGGCACCGCCGCTGGCGGCGGCATACACCATGGCGGCGAGCGCCTCCTGGAACGACACCTCGGCTATTCGGGCCCGGACCGGGCCCAGTGCTCGAATTGCCGATCGGGCGTCGCCGGCGACGTGAACGGCGTCGGCGTGGCCGCTGCTCTCGTCCCACCACGGCTTGACGAGATCGAGCAGGGCCTCGACCCCTCCGTCCTCGTCGAGGCGCTCAGCGGGTTCGGGAAGGTCCTCCCACTGCAGCTCGGTGCGATCGCCCTCGGGGAAGTCGACGCCGTCGGATCGATACACCGCCGTCGGGTACGAGGGCTCCCAGGGACGAATCCCGATCGGCAGCTCCAGGATCCCCCAATCGATCGCCTCGGAATCGCCATCATCGCTGCGCAGCGCCCGCTCGCGGGCGACCATCGCCAGCACCGTCGGCGTTTCCAGATGGGGAGCCAGCTCGTCCCATGAGTGAGTGGAGGCCGCTACCTCCCACAGCGGGCCCGGGCCGTATCGACCCTTGCCGTCGCCGATCACCGCCGCGGCCCGGTCGGCCGGTGCATCCAGGGCCAGGCGGTACTCGGCGTACTCGGCGGGCCCCCACACCTGCTTTCCGCGCCCCACGGCCTCCCGGCACCGGTCCCGCGTCTCCTCGATGCCGTCCCAATCCCGGCTCGAGGCCAGCCCATCGATGAAGCGAACGAGCCCGTCCAGATCGCTGGACTCGATCAGCGCGGTGAGGGCGTCGTCGTCCATTGCCGGAGACGATAGGGGTCGAGCAGGTGGCCCCCGTCCCACGCCCTAACCTCGCGGCGGTGAGCCTCCGCATCGGCATCGTGGGTCTTCCCAACGTCGGCAAGTCGACGCTGTTCAACGCGCTTACGGGCGGCAACGTCGCAGCAGAGGTCTACCCCTTCACCACGGTAGAGCCCAACGTCGGTGTGGCCGTGGTGCGCGACCCCCGCCTCGATGAGGTGGCGGCCATCGCCGGCTCTCCCGAGATCCACCCAGCCGTCATCGAGTTCGTCGACATCGCCGGCCTCGTCGAGGGTGCGTCCCACGGGGAGGGGCTCGGCAACCAGTTCCTGCATCACATTCGCGAGACCGACGCCGTCGCCCACGTCGTTCGCGCCTTCGAGGATCCCAACGTCGCCCACGTCGCCGCCACCGTCGACCCCATCGCCGATCTGGAGACGATCGATACCGAGCTCGCCGTCGCCGACTTGGAGACCGTGGAGCGTGCC
>CAYQZO010000533.1:0-1543 GCA_964421925.1 uncultured Acidimicrobiaceae bacterium | reverse complement strand
GGTGAAGTCGACCAGCACCTGGCTGACGCCCTCCACACCCAGCGCCGCCTCTCGTACGTCTCTCTCGAGCTGCTGGCGCAGCGGGCAGGTCGGCGTGGTGAGGCGGACCATCACCCGCGCCCGGCCCGCCGCGTCGACGTCGACCTGGTCGAGCATCCCGGCCTCGGCGATGGAGAGCTTCAGCTCCGGGTCCTGCACGCGGCCGACCGCCGCGCGCAGCGCGTCGGCGTCCACCGTAACGCCTGGGCTGCGGAACCTCTCGAACATGCCCATCAGACCCTCTCCCTCTCCGAGTCCGTGTCCGCTCCGGGACCGGCCGGTGCGAGGCGGTAGGCCGACCGCTTCGGCGTGACGTGGCGCATCATGAACTCCGGGCGCCGCTGGCCGTCGGGGCCGGGGCCGGGGCGGGCCATCTCCAGCCACCGCCGGTAGGCCTCGCGCGACTTGTTCACGTCGACCTCGATGTCGCCGTACTGGTCGCCGGGGTGCGCCTTCTCCACCTTCACCTTCTGGTGCCAGCAGTGCATGCCCGACACCGGGTCGGGCTGCACCGGGAAGGTCAGGTTCTGGTGCACGCCGGGGTCGTCCCAGTAGATCCGCGAGGAGTCGGGGTCCTCGCTCTCGAACGGCCCGACGTGGTCGGTGTAGCGCAGGCTCCAGACGCCCCCGTCGGTGCGGTTGAGCTTGACCTTGCCCATGACCCAGCGCGAGCCCGGGTGCTCCTCCTGCATCCACCGGCCCATGTGGTGGGAGAGCCCCACCACGCCGGGCCGGATCGCCTCGGTCGCCCAGACCCGCGCCACCAGGTGGCCGATCTCGGTGGTGATGCGGACCAGGTCGCCGGTCTTCACGCCGAGCTCCTCGGCGTCGCCGCTGTTGGTCCACAGCGGGTGGGTGTTGGCGATCTCGTTGAGGTACTTCGCGTTGCCCGAGCGGGTGTGGATCAGCGTCGGCAGCCGGAAGTTCGGCATGAGCACGAACTCCGAGCTGCTCCGGTCGATCCGCTTCGCCGAGACGTGGGACTCGATGTAGCCGGGCGTCGCCTGGTCGGACCAGCCCCACTCGTCCAGCGTGGTGGAGAAGAGCTCGAGCTTGCGCGAGGGCGAGAGCCAGCCGGCGACCTTCGAGCCGTCCTCCATGACCCGGCCGACGACCCCGACCTCGCCGACCAGCGGCGGGGCGGTCTCCATGGTGACCGGCTTGCGGAGCACGCCGTTCGAGTCGGCGATCGCGCCCTCCAGCTCGGCGTCGGTCAGCACCCGCTCGTCGAGCCGGTAGACGTCCTTGGCGACCTCGAACGCGCCGTACTTGCGCATGTACTGCAGCGCGGTCATCCCCTGCTCGGCGGCGGCCTCCGGGAGCCACGGCACCGACTGGTTGAAGAGGATCTCGTAGTACTCGTCCATGGTCATCTTCTCGCCAGGACGCTCCTGGGACTCGAACCACTTGCGGATCCCCATCGAGCCGTCCGGGTCGATCGCCCACGAGAGGTCGAACCAGAACTCGTTCTCCTCACAGACCTCGCCGGGGTTGGCGTCCCGGG
>CAYQZO010000532.1:0-1544 GCA_964421925.1 uncultured Acidimicrobiaceae bacterium | reverse complement strand
GCCCAGCGTGGTCACATCCTTGGAGTCGGGCCTCACCCCCGGGAAGCCGGCCACGATCACCACCTTCCCCTCGTCGAGCGCGTCCCGAACCCGGAAAGGGGTCACGTCGACGATCTCGGCCTCACCATGCGTGGAGGTCGTGAGAATGCCAGCCTGGGAGCCGGTGAAGCTGACCGCCGGCACCTCGAGGTCCTCGATCGCCATCGCCAGCAGCGCCATGGACACCCGCTCCCCGGCGGTGAGCAGCATGTCCATCTCCCTTGGATGCGCCTTGGCGGAGACCTGGGCGGCGAGGTCGAAGAGCTGATCGGTGGTCTCTCCCATGGCCGAGACCACGACTACCACCTCATTTCCCGCCTGGTAGGTGCCCACGATGCGTCTCGCCACGTGGATGATGCGATCCGCATCTGCCAGGGAGGTGCCGCCGAACTTCTGGACGACGAGTGACATGTCCCCGAAAGTGTA
Source organism: uncultured Acidimicrobiaceae bacterium (assembly GCA_964421925.1). Classification (GTDB taxonomy): domain Bacteria; phylum Actinomycetota; class Acidimicrobiia; order Spongiisociales; family UBA5794; genus JACZST01. Next base: position 1,079 of record CAYQZO010000532.1, on the reverse strand, counting down.
GGAGCGGGGTGGTTTGAGGCTTGGCACCGGTGGCGCTGCGAGCCCAGGGCTCGCAGCCATCCATACGCGGGCACGAGCCCTGGGCTCGCAGCGTCCATTACCCTCAGAGGCATGGCGACGGACAAGCGGGAGCGGCAGCGAGCCAATCGGGAGGAGAAGAAGGCGGCCGAGGCCAAGGCGGCCCGCCGCCAGCTCGCCTTCACCCGGATCCGGCGCTGGATGATCTACGGAATCCTCATCGCCGGCGCCCTCCTGGCCCTCACCCTGCTCACCCGCTGAGTGGCGGTCGACCTCCACGCCCACTCCCGTGCCTCGGACGGCACCGACACCCCGGGCGAACTGGTGCGCATCGCGGCTGCCGCCGGGCTCTCCGCGGTGGCCCTCACCGACCACGACACGCTCTCCGGCATTACCGACGCAGTCGCCGCCGCCGACGCTACCGGCATTCGCCTCGTGCCCGGCACCGAGCTGTCGGTCGAGCACGATGGGCACAAGATTCACCTGCTGGTGTACTTCCTGGAGCCGGTGATTGGCCCCCTGCAGGACCGGCTCGCCGAGCTCCGCGACGGGCGCACCGCCCGCAATACCAGGATCCTGGCCCGGCTCAACGAGCTCGGCTACGACCTCACCCAGGAGGATGTGGATGCCCAGGCCGGTGGGGAAGCGGTGGGTCGGCCCCACATCGCCGACGCCCTGGTCGCCAGGGGTGAGTTCCAAGACCGCGCCGCCGTGTTCGATGCGCTGCTCCACAACGGAGGCCCCGCCTACATGGAACGGCTCCGCCTCGAGGCCACCGAGGCCATCACATTGGCCACCGCCTCCGGGGCGGTGACCTCGGTGGCACATCCGTACACGATCGATGCCACCGCCGCCACCTTCCCCGGCCTCTTCGCAGAACTCGCCGCGGCCGGCCTCACCGGCATCGAGGCCTACTACCCGGAGCACGCCCCCGAGCTGCGCGCCCACCTCGTCGAGCTCGCCGGCTCCCTCGGCCTTGTCGCCACCGGAGGCTCGGACTACCACGGCACCGGCAAGCCCGGCCTCGAGCTCGGCATCGGCCGCGGTGACCTCGTCGTGCC
>CAYQZO010000531.1:0-1548 GCA_964421925.1 uncultured Acidimicrobiaceae bacterium | reverse complement strand
ATGGCGGAATCACCTCGGTGCGCGAGCTGGGCGGTCTCGGCTTGCTCATACGGCCGGCCATCGAGGACGGGTCGATCCCCGGCCCCACCATCTACGGGGCGGGAGACGTGCTCTCGACCACGGGCGGTCACGGGGACACCCACGGCTTCCCCCTCGACTGGGTCCATGACGGCGGAGGCTTCGGAGTCATGTGCGACGGGGTCCCCGAATGTCTGAAGGCGGTGCGCCTCCAGCTGCGCAAGGGAGCCAGCGTCATCAAGATCTGCGCCTCCGGCGGTGTCATCTCGGAGCTCGACCACCCGTTGCACCAGCAGTTCTCGGGCGAGGAGCTGCGCGCCATCGTCGAGGAGGCGGCCCGCGCCGAGCGGGTGGTGGCCGCTCACTGCCACGGCAAGGCCGGGATCATGGCCGCCCTCGGGGCCGGTGCCCGAACCATCGAGCACGGCTCCTACCTGGACGAGGAGGCCGCCAACGCCATGGTCGAGACGGGCGCCATCCTCGTGCCGACCCGCTTCATCGTGGCCGAGCTGGTGGCGATGGAGGACCGCCTGCCCCGCTACGCCTACGAGAAGATCGTCGCCCTCGCCGATCGCCATGCCGAGGCGCTCAAGATCGCCGTCGCCGCCGGCGTCACCATCGGCATGGGTACCGACATCTTCATATCCGGTGACCACCACGGACGCAACAGCACAGAGATCCGCCATCTCCAGGATGCCGGGCTCACGGCGCTCGAGGCCATCGAGGCGTCGACCGCCACCGGCCCGCTCACCCTCGGCCCTCAGGGACCGCGGTCTGGACAGCTGGCAGCAGGATTCGACGCCGACGTGATCGCCGTCGACTTCGATCCGCTGGAGGACGCCTCGGGGTGGGGCGACCGCGACCGGGTGACCCACGTGTGGAAGGCCGGAGAGCTCGTGAAACCTTACTCGTCGGAAGCGCTGCGGTAGGAGAGCGACCGCCCGTCCTCGGTGCTGAGCACCAGCTCGTCGTCCGAGGCGTCGTAGGTGGCGGCTTCGCCGAGGACCGACAGGATGGCGATGGCCTGATCCATCACCTCGGGTACGCATGCCCGCTGGGTCGAGGCCAGCGGTCCGATCTCGATCGCATTGTCCGACGAGACTTCGTAGCTGCCGGTGAAGTTGTTGCAGCCATCGGTCCCGGCGATGACGTCACCCTCGAAGGCGACGGTGGGGTCGGTCTGTGGGAGCTCCTCCACGGCACCGTCCCCGAGGTCGTACTCAACGAGGTTCCAGCCGGTCCCATCGAGGGAAACGCCGTCGCCGCCACAGGCGGCGAGGAACAGCAGAAGGAGTGCCACCAACGGGCTGAGCCGCCTCACGCCGAGCGTTCCTCCGGGAGGTCGGCAGAGGCGAGATCCGAGATCGGCACCAGCGTCGGGTTGACCCGATCGCGGACCACCTGCTCGTCGATGACCACCCTGGCCACGTCGGAGCGCGAAGGCAGCTCGTACATCGTGTCGAGCAGCACTTCCTCCATGATCGCCCGCAGCCCGCGGGCCCCGGTGCCGCGCTTCATCGCCTGCTGGGC
>CAYQZO010000530.1:489-1548 GCA_964421925.1 uncultured Acidimicrobiaceae bacterium | reverse complement strand
TGCTGCAATTGGGCGTCGAGCGCCTCGTAGAAGGCGTCGTCGGGCGGCGCCCCTTACAGGCGCAGGGCAAGCGCGGTCAGGAACCTCACGGTGAAGATGATGGTGGACTCCGACCTGGGCGCCGACCTGTCCACCATGTTCATGGTCCAGTACGAGCCGGGCGGCTTCGCCGGAGCCCACGACCACCCGCTCGAGGAGACCTACCTGATCCTCGAAGGCAAGGTCGAAGCCCAGTTCGACGGCGCCAGCTATGCGCTCGGCCCGGGGGATTGTGCGTGGGCGGGCGTCGGCTGCGTCCACGAGTTCCGCAACATCGGCGACGGCATCGTGCGCTGGCTGGAAACCCAGGCGCCCCAGCCCCCGCCCCGCCACTCCTACCGGTTCGCCCGCGACTGGTCGTACCTGGAGAGCGCCCTCGCCCAAGATTCTGTCAACACCGAGTAGAAGGAGCACAACCATGTCCGAGTTCCCCGTAGCAACGAGCCCCGCCCCCGGGGTGATGGGCGTCGACTGGGAGAACCGGGTCGACTTCGAGCGCCTTCGCCAGTACCGGCTCAACCGGGTGCGGATGATGCTCGACGAGTTCGACCTCGGGGCGGTGCTCCTCTTCGAGACTTCGAACATCCGCTACGCCACCGCTACCCAGATCGGGTACTGGGCGTTCAACAAGGGGGAGCGGTGGGCGCTGGTCACCAAGGAGGGCCGGCCCAAGGTGTGGGACTTCGGGTCGGCGGCCAAGGCGCATCGCCTCCAGTTGCCCCACCTTTACGACACCGAGAACTCTGTCGGGGGCAACACCGGCCTGCAGGGCGCCATCGGACCCGAGACCGGCCTCGTCATCCCATTGTCGACCCATCGGCTCTGCCCGGACGGCTATCAGTGTATCGCCGACCTGGGATGGGCCTTCAGCCTCGGCTTCTCCTACCGGTGGAAGAACGGGATCGGCCTCGGGTTTGGGTATGAGTTTTGGCTCCTCGCCGCGAATGGCGTCTACGAAATCACCGTCCCGCAGTCGTTTCTGGGCATCGTCCAGTACTCGTTCCTGCCCGACCATGCGAC
>CAYQZO010000530.1:0-479 GCA_964421925.1 uncultured Acidimicrobiaceae bacterium | reverse complement strand
GAGACCGGCCTGCACGCCCGCGCCGTCAGCGAGATCAAGGGCGCGCTCGAGGACGCCGGCGTCGGCAACGAGAAGCTCGGGGTCGACATGGCCGAGACCGCGGTGCTCCTCGCCCTCCAGGGTGCCGGGGTTGCAGTGGTGGACGGCCAGCAGGCCATGATGCGGGCGAGGGAGATCAAGAACCCCGACGAGATCACCCTTCTCACCCAGGCCTGCGCCATGGTGGACGGCGTCTACCAGGACATCTTCGAGGCGCTCAAGCCGGGGATCCGGGAATCGGACGTGGTGGGCATGGCCCACGCCCGCCTCTTCGAGATGGGGTCCGAGTTCGTCGAGGCCATCAACTCGATCGCCGGCGAGCGGTGCAGCCCGCACCCGCACGTGTTCAGCGACCGCATCATCCGCCCCGGCGACCAGGCGTACTTCGACATCATCCACGCCTTCAACGGGTACCGCACCTGCTACTACCGCACCTTCGT
>CAYQZO010000529.1:0-1549 GCA_964421925.1 uncultured Acidimicrobiaceae bacterium | reverse complement strand
GCGTCGTCGACCAGGGTCACCCGGACGGGAGCTGGTCCCGGGTCGCCTCGGCCAGGGGCTCGACCAGGGCGATGTCGGAGGGCGCGGGCAGCATGAAGATCACCTGGTCGGCCCCGGCGTCGCCGGCTCCGGCGGCGGTGTCGATGGCCTCGGCGATGTCGTAGACCCGGATCTGCAGGCTGGTCTCGATCTCGTCCGGGTCGCGTCCGATGGCGGCGCAGCGCTCCTCGAGCACCCCGAGCCGGTACCCGAAGTCGTCGAGGTCGCTCCTGGGGTAGTTGTAATGGTCGGCCCAGCGGGCGGCGGCCGGGAGCAGCCGCTTCTCGCCCCGACCCCCGATGACGAAGGGCGGCCGGGGATCCTGGAGCGGCTTGGGCTCGCAGTACGCCTCCCGCAGCTGGTAGTAGCGCCCCTCGTAGTCGGCGACCGGCGTGGTGAGGAGCAGGTCGATCACCTCCAGCGCCTCCTCGAAGCGGTCGAACCGCTCGGTGAGGGCGGGGAGCGGGATCCCGTAGGCCTCGTGCTCGGCCTCGAACCAGCCGGCGCCGAAACCGAAGTCGAACCTCCCCCCGGAGATGTGATCGATGGTGGCGATCATGTTGGCCACGACCGCGGGGTGCCGGTAGGTGTTGGAGGTCACCATGTGCCCGATGCGGAGCCGCTCGGTGACCGCAGCCAGCGCCCCGGCCAGCGTCCACGCCTCGTAGCAGGCGAGGTCCTGGTCGGTGAACAGCGGGTAGAAGTGGTCGAACAGCCAGCCGGTGTGATACACCTCGATGCCGTCGGCCAGGCGCCAGATGGCGACGAGCTCGTCCCAGGTGGTTTCCTGTTGCGAGGTCTTGAAGGCGTACTGCATCGGGTAGAAGCTACCCGAGTCCGGCCATCCGTTTCTCGATGAGGTCCCGATCCGAGTCGTTCATCTCGGCGGCGAGGGCCCGGTGCAGGCTGCGTCTGGCCTCGTCGGTGCGGCCGAGGCGGTCCAGGAAGTCGGCGCGGGCCACCCACAGGTAGTGCCAGTCCGAGTCGATCCCGTCGAGGAGCGCGAGCGCCGCTTCCGGGCCGTCGACCTCGGCCTCGGCGATCGCCCGGTTCACCCGCACCACCACAGTGGGCTGCAGGGTTTCCAAGGCCCGGTAGAGGAGGACGATCTGGCGCCAGTCGGTGTCCTCGTAGGTGGGGGCGAGCCCGTGCAGGGTGGCGATGGCGGCCTGGATGAGAAAGGGGCTGGGCGGGCGGCGGCCCACCTGCTGGTCGACGATGGCAGCGGCCGCCGCGATCGCCTCGTGGTCCCACAGGCTTCGGTCCTGATCGGCGAGCAGCACCATAGCGCCGTCGGCGTCGGTGCGGGCGTCGCGGCGGGCGTTGGTGGCAAGACCGAGGGCGAGCAGGCCCCACACCTCGGGCTCGTCCGGCATGAGCTCGGTGAGCAGGCGGGCGAGGCGGAGCCCCTCGTCGGCGAGATCGACCCTGGCGTCGAAGCGACCCACTGGTGCATGGTGGCCGGCGGTGAAGATGGCGTAGATGGTGATGAGCACCGGGCCCAGCCGCT
>CAYQZO010000528.1:0-1556 GCA_964421925.1 uncultured Acidimicrobiaceae bacterium | reverse complement strand
GGGCGGCGTTTGTGCCATTGCCGGCGTGATCGTGCTCGGACCCCGAATCGGACGCTTCGACGCCAACGGCAAACCCCGCACCATCCCCGGCCACTCGATCACCCTCGGCGCGCTCGGGGTGTTCATCCTGTGGTTCGGTTGGTACGGCTTCAACGCAGGCTCGACGCTGGCCGCGGTGGGCCAGGACATCGCCACACCGGCGGTGACCACGACCCTGGCCGCGTGCGCCGGCGCGCTGGGGGCGATGTTCACCGCCTGGCTCATCACCGGGAAGCCCGACGTCGGCTACACCATCAACGGCGTCCTCGCCGGACTCGTGGGGATCACCGCGGGAACGGCCTCGATCGGGTTCGGCCTGTCCATCGTCACCGGGGCGATCGCCGGGGTTCTCATGGTGCTGTCGGTGATGGCTCTGGAGCGGTTCGGGCTCGACGACCCGGTGGGGGCGGTCTCGGTGCACGGCACCGCAGGACTGTGGGGCGTGCTCGCGGTGGGACTGTTCAGCGCCGAAGCCGGTCTCTTCGAGCAGGTCGTCGGCGCCGCAGCCATCATCGCCTGGGCGTTTCTCACCTCGTTCCTCGTCTTCAAGGTGATCGACGTCACCGTCGGGCTCCGGGTGAGCCCGAAGGAGGAGCGCATGGGCCTGGATCGTTCCGAGCACGGGGGCCAGGCGTATCCCGAGTTCATGTTCCAGGAGCAGCTCGCCGACCCGAAGGTGCTCGATCCGGTGGGGTCCAACGGGCATTGAGGGAAGCGGCCTCGCCGCTTCCGGTACGAGGTATTAGGTATCAAGTATCAGGACGGTCTTGATACCTGATACCTGATACCGAATACCATGAGCCCCATGGAACGCCAACGGGAATACGTGCTGCGGACGGTGGAGGAACGCGACATCCGCTTCGTCCGCTTGTGGTTCAGCGACGTCCTCGGGTTCCTCAAGTCGCTGACCATCACGCCCGCCGAGCTCGAGGTCGCCCTCGAGGAGGGGATGGGCTTCGACGGCTCGGCGATCGACGGCTTCTCCCGGGCCCACGAGGCCGACATGCTGGCCCGACCCGACCCCACCACCTTCCAGATCCTGCCCTGGCGCCGCGACGAGTCCGGTGTGGCGCGCATGTTCTGCGACATCGTGACCCCCGATGGCGCGCCCTTCGACGGCGATCCCCGCTACGTGCTGTGGCGCAATCTGCAGCGGGCCCGCGACCTCGGCTACAACTTCTACGTCGGGCCCGAGATCGAGTACTTCTACTTCCGCGACGCCGGGCCCAACCCGGAGGTGCTCGACCGGGGTGGCTACTTCGACCTGACGCCCCTCGACGTCGCCCAGGAGCATCGACGGTCCACCATCCTCGCCCTCGAGCAGCTCGGCATCCCCGTCGAGTTCTCCCACCACGAGGTGTCGCCGAGCCAGCACGAGCTGGATCTGCGCTACACCGATGCCCTGGCCATGGCCGACAACGTCGTCACCACCCGCCTCGCCGTCAAGGAGGTGGCGATGGAGCAGGGCATCTATGCCACTTTCATGCCCAAGCCGCTGCAGCGCTACGACGGGTCGG
>CAYQZO010000527.1:0-1561 GCA_964421925.1 uncultured Acidimicrobiaceae bacterium | reverse complement strand
CGTGTTGACGGCGGCGATGACGGCGATCGAGTAGCCCCATACGTCCGCCACGGCGATGGTCGCCGAGAACATGGCCAGCTTGGCGAACCAGCCGGCCAGCGGCGGGATGCCGGCAAGCGACAGGAAGAAGGCCCCGAGGAGAATGGCGAGCCCGGGCGCCCACCGGTACATGCCCGACCAGTCATCGAGCTCGTAGCTGCCCAGCCGGGAGCCCACCGCGATCACGACACCGAAGGCGCCCAGGTTCATCACCGCATAGATCACCAGGTAGGTGATGGTGGCGGCGAACGCTTGCTGCAGGGCGGCACCAGCAGCAGCAGCCGCCCCGAACGGGGCGAGCATGAACCCAGCCTGGGCGATCGAGGAGTAGCCGAGCAGGCGGACCACGTTGGTCTGCTGGATGGCGACGAAGTTGCCCACCGTCATGGACAGCGCCGAGGCGATCCACAGGGCGGGGCCCCACAGGTCGCTGTTCTGCGGGAAGGCGAGATAGCACACGGTGAGGAGCCCAACGAAGCCGGCGGCCTTGGAGCCCACCGACAGCCAGGCGGCCACCGGCGGCGGCGACCCCTGGTACACGTCGGGGGTCCACACGTGGAAGGGCACCGCCGAGATCTTGAAGGAGAAGCCCATGATGACGAACAGGATGCCGATGACGAACACCGGTTCCTCGGCGACCCCCGCCGGGACCGACGCCAGCGAAGCGAACAGCTGGGTGCCCGAGATCCCGTAGACGAGGCTCACCCCCATCAACAGCAGGGCGAGGGCGGTCACCCCGACGATGAAGAACTTGAGCGCTGCCTCGTTGGACCGCTCGTCGCCCTTGCGCCAGCCGGCGAGCATGAACCCGGGCCCGGACACAAGCTCGAGCGCCACGATCATGGTCAGGAAGTCGCGGGACGACGCCATCACCACAGCACCGAGGGCGGCGGCGACGAGCAGGAAGTAGTACTCACCCTCGTAGTAGCGGTCGGACTCGAGGTAGGCGACCGACAGGAGCATGGCGACGAACGCCGACGCGATGAACAGCCCCTTGAGCACCAGGGCGTACTGGTCGACCACGTACGATCCGCCGAACAGCTCGCGGGGAAGGGCCCCGTCGCACCCGGCCAGGTCTTCACACAGCGCGAGGGTGAACAGCGGCACCATGGCGGCGAAGAACCCGACCATGCCCACGACCGCCGCGTAGTACTTGTCCTTGGTGATCAGATCGGTGGCGAGGACGGCGAGCACCGTAATGCCAAGCACGATCTCGGGGAGGATTGCGTGGTAGTCGATCACCCCGTCAGCCTCCGAACGCCGATTGGACCAGGGCGACCACCGCGTCGTTGGTGGCGCCGAACACGAGCTTGGGGAAGATGCCGATGGCGATGATGAGCACGATCAGCGGTGCCCACGACAGCCACTCGAAGGTGTCGACGTCCTCGAGGCCGGCGTTGGCGAACTCGGGAGAGGGCTCGCCGAAGTTGACGCTGCGCAGCATCCACAGCATGTATCCGGCGGTGAGCACGGTGCCGACCGCGGCCACCACCATGAAGGTGCGGAACACGGTGATGTCGAG
>CAYQZO010000526.1:0-1568 GCA_964421925.1 uncultured Acidimicrobiaceae bacterium | reverse complement strand
GTCTAGCAAGACAGGCGAGAGGAGAGGTCCCGGCATGAACTCGCGCGCTCCCGACGGTCTGGAGTTCTACGACCTGTCTCACCCCTGGGGCCACAACGCCCCGCTGTGGCCCTACTTCCCCGACGTCAAGATCGAGCGCTTCCACTATCACGCCAAGTCGGGGGTGCTCTCGCAGCAGATCACGACCTTCATGCACTGCACCACCCACAGCGACGCCCCGGCGCACGTGATCGAGGGCACGCCCTACATCGACGAGGTCCCGCTCTCGTCGTTCTTCGGGACCGGCGTGGTCGTCTCGATCCCGAAGGAGAAGTGGGAGGTGATCACGCCGGACGATCTCGAGGGGGCCCGTCCCGAGATCCGCGAGGGCGACATCGTGATCGTCAACACCGGCTGGCACCGTCACTACGGCGACACCCGCAAGTACTTCGTCGAGTCGCCCGGGACCTACGACGAGGCCGGCGCCTGGCTGGCCGAGAGGAAGGTGAAGGCGTTCGGGATCGACTGCCAGGCCCTCGACCACCCGCTCGGCACCGCGATCGGCCCGCAGCCGAACGGCCCGCTCGTCCCGGAGGTGATCGACGAGTATGCGGAGCACACCGGCCGCGACATCCACCAGGACTTCCCCCTCTGGGAGCCGTGCCACCGCCACCTGCTCGGCAACGGCATCGTCGGGTTCGAGAACGTGGGGGGCGAGATCGACGAGGTGACCGGGAAGCGCTGCACCTTCGCCGCCTTCCCCTGGCGCTGGGAGAAGGGCGACGGCTGCATCGTCCGCCTGGTGGCGATGCTCGACCCGAGCGGAGAGTTCCGAATCGAGACCGGGAAGGAGGACTGATGCAGGTCAACCGAATCGCAGACGCGGAGCCCTACGAGGGCCCCAAGCACCACGACTGCTCGACGCTTCGACTCCAGGGATTCGACGCCAGCGACAGCGAGAACTTCTGGGTCGGGCTCACCTACTTCCTGCCCGGGGGCGGAGCGAAGCGCGACGCCACCCCGCTCGAGAAGGTGTACGTGGTGGTCGACGGGGAGGTCACGGTCCTCACCGACGACGGCGAGGGGACCCTTGGTCCGCTCGACTCGTGCCACCTGGCCGCCGGCGAGGCCCGCGCGATCGAGAACCGCACCAACCGAACCGCGACCATGCTGGTCGTGATGCCCTATCCGGAGGGGGCGCGGTGAGCGCCGCCGACCCAGCCGCGCTGTTCGACGTCGCGGGGCGTTCGGCGCTGATCACGGGCGCCACCGGCTCGCTCGGCGGAGCCGCGTCGCGGGGGCTGGCGGCCGCGGGTGCCAGATTGACCCTGGCGGGCGGCAACGTCGAGGCGCTCGAGGAGCTGGGGGCCGAGCTGCGCGACGGCGGGGCGGAGGTGGAGCTGGTCGGCCGGCGCCCTGACTCCGAGGCCGATGCCGAGGCGATGGTGGCGGCCGCCGTGGGGGCCCACGGGCGCCTGGACCTGGTGGTGACCGCGGCCGGCATGAACAGGGTCGCCCCGATCGTCGAGCAGGAGACCGCCGAGTGGGAGGCGGTGATGGACGCCAACGGCCGGGGCACCTGGCTCGTC
>CAYQZO010000525.1:0-1572 GCA_964421925.1 uncultured Acidimicrobiaceae bacterium | reverse complement strand
CTGATCGAGATCCCGCAGCGAAGGGGGGCGGTGCGCAAGAACGCCGCCGACATCAAGATGGCCGTCGACGCGGTGGAGCTCGCCTTCGAACGGGGCTATGTCACCTCGTTTGCGGTGTGCACCGGCGACTCCGACTTCACCCCGCTGGTGCACAAGCTGCGCGAGCTGAACCGGACCGTGATCGGCATCGGGCTCAAGGCGTCGACGTCGGCGCTGCTGCCCGCCGCCTGCGACGAGTTCCTCTTCTACGAGAACCTGGCCGGGGTCGACGTCCCCGACCGCAGGCCCCCCGAGCCGCCCGAGGAGCGAGCGCCTGTCGACTCGGGAACCCTGGAGTCGGTGGTCGTCCCCACCCTCACCGGGCTGATCCGCGCCGGGGATGGGGCGGTGCGGGCTTCGAACATCAAGCGGGCCCTGCTGCGCAAGGACCCGACCTTCACCGAAGGGGACTACGGGTTCCGCGGTTTTCTCGAGCTGCTCCACCACCTCGAGGAGAAGGGCGTCGTCGAGCTCGACGACAGCGGCGGCCTGGGCGATCCGGTCGTCACCTTCCCCGAGGAGGGCAGGGGAGAGGATGCCGCCTTCGGACTGCTCCACGACGTGGTGGCCGACCTCGGGGGAAAAGGGCCGGTGCAGCTCTCCGGGCTCAAGGACGAGATGCGCAAGCGCCAGGCCGGCTTCTCCGAGAAGCGGTTCGGCTACTCCGGATTCCTCCAGTTCGTCAAGGCGGCCAACGCCAGAGGGTTCGTCGACTTCGAGTGGTCCGAGGACGCCGACGGGTACGTGCTCTCCGCCGGCTGAGCCTTGACAACTATATCCGCGTACGATATAACTGCTGTCGACACAACTGTGGCCACGGTTGTCTCGGAAAGGAGATCGCACCGGTGACCGACGCCACGACGGACCCCGCCGAGCTGCTGCCGCTTCCCCCCGCCCAGCTGCACATCCTGCTTGCCCTCGCCGACGGCGAGAAGCACGGATATGCGGTGATGAGCGAGGTGGAAGCGCTCACCGACGGGACCGTCTCCATGGGCCCGGGCACGCTGTACGGGGCGATCAAACGCATGTTGAACGCGGGCCTCATCGAGGAATCCGACGAGCGCCCCGATCCCGAGCTCGACGACTCCCGGCGCCGCTACTACCGGCTGACCGGGTTCGGCGCCGCGGTGCTCTCCGCCGAGCTCGCCCGGCTCGAGCAGCTGGTGCGGGCGGCGGAGGCAAAGAAGGTGGCGGCGCGGCTTCGCCCGGGCTGGGAGGGGGTGTGACCCGCTCCGAGCGGGTGTACCGGGCGTTGCTGCTGGCCTATCCGGCCGAGCACCGCTCCCGGTACGCCGACCCGATGGTGCAGCTGTTCGGCGACCGCCTGCGGCGGGACGGAGGCGGCATCGGCACCGCCCGGGTGTGGGTCGATACGGTCCTCGATCTGGCGGGCTCCGCGTTCATCGAGCGATTGGAGACAGCCATGAAACTCGATACCTACACCGGCCGGTGGTGGGAGGCGCTCGTCGTGGTGTACGCCGTCACCAAGGTCGTCTTCGCTGCCGATGTCGGCCTGGTGATCAACCCCAAAGG
>CAYQZO010000524.1:0-1574 GCA_964421925.1 uncultured Acidimicrobiaceae bacterium | reverse complement strand
TCCGCCAGGCCAAGGAGCAATTGAAGGAGAAGGCGGTCCCGCTCGCCGGCATCACGGCCGCCTTCGTCTTCGCCGCCCAGATGTTCAACTTCCCGGTCGTGGCCGGCACCACGGGCCACCTGCTCGGTGGGGCGCTCGCCGCCATCCTGCTCGGCCCGTCGGTGGGGGTGATCGTCGTCACCATCGTGGTGGTGGTGCAGGCGTTCGTCTTCGCCGACGGCGGCCTCACCGCCCTCGGCGTCAACGTGCTCAACATGGCGATCATCCCTGCCTACGGCGGCTATGCGGTGTTCCGCCTGTTCCGTCGCATCCTCCCGTCGAGCACCGAGAGCGTGGTTGCCGCCACCGGCCTGGCCGCATGGCTCTCGGTCGTTCTCTCCGCGATGGCGTTCTCCATCGAGTGGCTCTTCGGCGCCACCGCTCCGGTCCCCTTCGACACCGTCTTCGCCGCAATGGTCGGCGTCCACCTGCTCATCGGCATCGGGGAAGGCGTCATCAGCGCACTGGTCGTCGGCGCGGTGATGGCGACCCAGCCCGACCTTGTGTACGGGGCTTCGGATCTCGACCCGGCGAAGCTGGCGAGCGGTGTCCGGGTGCCGGCACGGACGTTCGCCATCGGGGGGGTGGTGGCGGCGCTGCTCCTCGCCGCCGTGCTGAGCCAGTTCGCCGTCGCTGCCCCCGACGGTCTGCAGACCGTCGCCGCGGAGACCGGGTTGGGCGACAACGCCCGCGAGCACACCTTCGCCGACGCGCTCTTCGCCGACTACGCGACCGAGGGGATCGACAACGCCGGGCTCAGCCTCGCCGTCGCCGGCATTGCCGGGACGCTGATCACGCTTGCGGTGGGGACGGGGATCGTCGTCGCGGTGCGGGACCGGCGGGGCGGCGATCCCGGGACGAGGACGGCCTGAGATGGGTGCAGGCCACGCCCACGCCCTGTACGTCCACGAGCACAGCCGTATCCACCGGCTCGCCCCGGAAACCAAGCTGGTGGCGGTCGTCGCCTTCGTCGTCACCGTCGCCCTGACGCCGAGGAGCGCGGTGTGGGCCTTCGCCGCCTACGCCGGCGTGCTGGCCGTGGCCACGATGCTTGCCAGGGTGCCCGTGCGCTTCGTCGCGGTACGGCTGGTGGCCGTGGTCCCCTTCATCCTGTTTGCGCTCCTCATCCCGTTCATCGCCTCGGGGGAGCGGATCGACGTGCTCGGCGTGCCGGTCTCCGAGGAGGGCTTGTGGGGGGCGTGGAACATCGTGGCCAAGGCCACGATCGGTGCCGCCGCCGCCATTCTCCTCGCCGCCACCACCGACGTCCCGGACATTCTGCGCGGGATGTCTTTGAATTGCTTTACCGGAAACACATTAAGATCGAATCCAAGCCCTTTGCCATGGGCGTTCGTGTGGAACACCCCCAGGCGCTGATCGACAATATTCAATACCATGGTAATGAAAGGGGCGAACTGTTGCCTGCTGCCTACTACAAACTGGTGGAACAGGTAGACGGCAGAGGGGTATATTCCTTCTGTATGTGTCCGGGTGGATTTATAGTGCCTGCCGCTACTGCGAGAAATGAATTGAAG
>CAYQZO010000523.1:0-1579 GCA_964421925.1 uncultured Acidimicrobiaceae bacterium | reverse complement strand
ACCCTCGACGACATGGACGTCATCGACATGCACGAGGCCTTCGCCGCCCAGGTGCTTTCCAACACGCAGGCATTCGCCTCCGTCGAGTGGGCCCAGCAGCATCTCGGCAGGGACGAGGCGATCGGTGAGATCCCCGACGACAAGTTCAACCTGTACGGGGGTTCGATCAGCCTGGGCCATCCCTTCGCCGCCACCGGCGCCCGCCAGATCCTGACCATGGCCAACGAGCTGGTCCGCCGGGACAGCGGGACCGCCCTGGTCACCCAGTGCGCCGCCGGAGGGCTCGGCGCCGCGGTGGTGCTGGAGCGATGACCATGGACCTCAAGCATTTCACCGTCGATGTCGAGGACGGCGTCGCCGTCGTCTTGTTCGACAAGGCGGGCGACGCCATGAACACCCTCAACCTCGAGGTCCTCGAGGAGATGGAGGCCCTCGCCACCGAGCTGGCCGACGACGACTCGGTGCAGGCCGTCGTCTTCGGCTCCGCCAAGCCCACCGGCTTCCTGGCGGGCGCCGACATCAACCTGTTCGACCAGCTCACCACCGCCGAGATGGGCGCCGAGGTGATGCGCCGGCTGCACCAGGTGTTCTTCACCGTGGAGGCCCTGCACACCGAGCACGGCAAGCCGCTGGTGATGGCGATCGACGGGCCCGCGCTCGGCGGCGGGCTGGAGACCGCGCTCACCGGCTCCATGCGGATCTGCTCCGATCGGGCCAAGACCCAGCTGGGCCAACCCGAGGTCAAGCTCGGGGTCATGCCGGGGGGCGGGGGCACCCAACGGCTGCCCAAGCTGATCGGCATCGCCGCCGCCCTCGACCTGATCCTCACCGGTCGTTCGCTGCGGCCCCACGCTGCTCGCAAGATCGGGCTCGTCGACGAGATCGTGCCCGTCGAGGTCCTGCTGGATGTTGCCAAGAAGCGCGCACTCGAGTCGGTGGGCACGCTGGACAGGAGCCCGGACCCGTCGCTGCGGGACCGGCTGTCTCCCTCACACCTCCAGTCCCTGGCCCTGGAGCAGAATCCGGTCGGGCGCAAGGTGCTGTTCAAGAAGGCCGAAGACCAGATGCTCGCCGAAACCAAGGGCAACTACCCGGCGCCGCCCAAGGCCCTGGAAGCGGTCCGCATCGGCGTCGAAAAGGGCCCGGAAGCCGGCTACGAGGCCGAGGCCCGCAACTTCGGCGAGCTCGTGATCACCCCGGAGTCGGCGGCGCTCCGCGGGCTGTTCTTCGCCTCCCAGATGATGAAGTACGTGACCGGCATCTCCTCGAACGCCAAGCCCAAGGCGGTGGACAAGGTGGGCGTGCTCGGGGGTGGGCTGATGGGTGCCGGCATCGCCACGGTGAGCGCCATGAAGGCGGACTCCACGGTGCGCATCAAGGAGGTCGACGACGCCGGAGTCGGCCGGGCTCTCAAGCATGTCCACGGCGAGATCGACAAGCAGGTGAAGCGGCGCCGGCTCTCCGCGTTCGAGGGTGAGCAGACGATGAACCAGGTGACCGGATCCACCGATTGGAGCGGGTTCGCCACCACCGACATCGTCATCGAGGCCGTGTTCGAGGATCTGAAGCTGAAGCGGGA
>CAYQZO010000522.1:0-1581 GCA_964421925.1 uncultured Acidimicrobiaceae bacterium | reverse complement strand
TCGCCCGCAGGTCGATCTCGTGCTGGCTCGGTGCGACCTCGTGGTGCGAGTACTCGACGCTGATGCCGGTTCGCTCGAGCAGGTCGATCGCCTCCCGGCGGAAGTCCTGCTGCACGTCCAGCGGTGTCATGTCGAAGTAGGAGCCCTCGTCGAGCGGGGTCGGGTCGTCGGAGCCGGCGAAGAGGAAGAACTCCATCTCCGGCTTGACCTCGACCTGGAAGCCCAGCTCGGCGGCCCGGTCCAGCTGCCGGCGCAGGACCTGCCGGGGGTCGGCCTCGAAGGGCTCGCCGTCGGGCGTGACGATGTCGCAGAACATGCGGGCGACACCGCGCTGCTCGGGGCGCCAGGGCAGGACCTGGAAGGTGGCCGCGTCCGGGCGGGCGACCATGTCGGCCTCCTGCACCCGGGCGAAGCCGTCGATCGCCGAGCCGTCGAACCCGACCCCGTCGGCGAACGCGCCCTCGAGCTCTGCAGCCGTGATCGCCACCGACTTGAGGAACCCGAGGACGTCGGTGAACCACAGCCGGATGAACCGGATGTCGCGCTCCTCGACCGTCCTGAGCACGTACTCCTGCTGCTTGTCCACCGCTGCTCCTGGGTCCCCGGGCGGTTGGTGCGGATGCTACGGAAAACCACTGCCGCCCACACCGGGCGGGAGACCGGAGTGGGCGGCGAGTGGCGTCGGGTTGCCGCCGCGAACGGCGGCGGGTTGTGCGGAGGCCGGCGACCGACGACGCCGACCTCCGCGTGGCGGGCGGCGGACGGTTCGGAACGCGGGGATCCGCGGGAACCGAAGCCGCCCGCCCGGTTCACTCCGTCGCTGGGCGAGCCACGGGAGCAACCGCACCTGTCGTGGAGGCGGTCGTGGCGCCGATCGGCGCCGACCCGGCGAGGCCCGCGGTGGGGTATGCCTCGAGACCGTGCTCGGTCACGTCGAGGCCCTCGATCTCCTCCTCGGCGGGGACGCGGAGCATCCCGAGCGCCTTGAGGCCGAAGAACAGCGCGCCGCTGGTGACCGCGACGAAGGCCGCGACCGCGCCGACACCGATTGCCTGCGTGCCGAGGGTGATCCCAGCATCGGCAGCGCCCGGGTAGAACGGCACGGCGAGCGTGCCGATGATGCCGCAGACGCCGTGGACCGAGATCGCACCGACAGGGTCGTCGACCTTGATCGAGTCGAACGCCTTGACGGCGAAGACCACGACGGTGCCGCAGATGAGGCCGACGAGCAGCGCCGCCGGGCCGGAGGCGAAGTCGGGGCCGGCGGTGATGCCGACGAGTCCGGCCAGGGCGCCGTTGCCGGCCATGGTCGGGTCGAACTTGCCGTTGGTCATCCAGATCACGGCACCTGCGGCGAGCGCACCGGCGCCAGCGGCGATGTTGGTGGTGAGCAGGATGTTGCCGATGGCGTCGGCCTGGCCGGTCGCACCGAGGGTGGAACCACCGTTGAAACCGAACCAGCCGAACCAGAGGATGAAGACGCCGAAGATCATGAACGGGACGTTGTGGCCCGGGATGGCCCGCGCCTTGCCGTTCTTGTCGTACTTGCCGATGCGGGGTCCGAGGATCGCTGCACCCATC
>CAYQZO010000521.1:0-1584 GCA_964421925.1 uncultured Acidimicrobiaceae bacterium | reverse complement strand
CTGCAGGTTGGGCTGCTCCTGGGACAGGCGCCCGGTGGCGGCCGCCATCTGGTTGAATCGCCCGCGGATGCGCCCGTCGTCGTCGATGAGGCCGCGCAGGGCGTCGACGTAGGTGGAGCGAAGCTTCTCCAGCTCCCGGTAGGTGAGCAGGTCGTCGACGATCGGGTGCTCGTCGCGGAGCTTCTCCAAGACCGACGCGTCGGTGGAGGGAGCACCCTTCGGCGTCTTCTTGATCACCGGGAGCTCCAGCTTGTCGAAGAGCACCTCGCGCAGCTGCAGGGTGGAGTTGACGTTGAACGGCTCTCCGGCGGCGTCCTGGATCCGGCCCTCCAGCTTGGCCAGGCGCTCCCGCAGCTCATCGCCGAACTCGTCGAGGAAGGCCGCGTCTACCCCGATGCCGGCGACCTCCATGCGGGCCAGGATGGGGATCAGCTGAAGTTCGATCTCCTCGTAGAGCTCGGTACCGCCCCGCGCTTCGAGCTGGGTGCGCATCGGCTTGACCAGCATGGCCACCGCCACCGCCCGGCGCCCGGCTCCTTCCAGGTCGGGTCCGGTGGCGCCTTCGAAGTCCAGTGTTCCTTGGGGAGCGGCCTCGCTTTGCTCGCCGTCGACAAGGACCCCGAGCTCCCGGGAAGCGAGCTCGGGGAGATCCGGCGTGTTCTTGGCCGGGTTGACCAGGTAGGCGGCGAGCGCGGTGTCGGCGGCCACCGGCGGCGGCTCCAGACCCATCTCGATGAGAGCGCGAATCACCGGCTTGACATCGTGCCCGATCAAGCCGGGCGTGGCATCCAGCAATGGGTCGAGGTGGTCGGCGGGAACGAAGTGGGCCGGGTCACCGGAAACGACCAGCCCGATCAGGGCGTCGTCCTCCCAGACCGGGGCAACGGCGATCGGTTCGTTGCCGGACAGGCGCGCGATCTCGTCGGTGTCGGTGACCGTTACCACCTCGGCGTCGAGGGTCTGCACCGGCACCGCCTCCATGCCGCCGAGCTCGGCGAGGCGGTCCCACAGACTCCGGAACGCCAGGTCCTCGAACACGGGCCGGATCTGCTCCTCCTTGAAGTCGGCGAGGCCGAAGTCGTCCGGTTCGAAGTCAACCGGGACATCTCGGACCAGCTCCATGAGTTGCCGGTTCAACCGGACCTGATCGGCGCACGCGGTCACGTTTTCGCTCAACTTCGGTGAGAAGTCCGCAGCAGCCGCGATGACCCCTTCGACGTCGCCGTGCTCGTTGATGAGCTTGGCCGCGGTCTTCTCCCCCACCCCGGGCACCCCTGGCAGATTGTCCGACGTGTCGCCGCGCAGGGCGGCGTAGTCGACGTACTGGTCGGGGGCGATGCCATACCGCTCGCTGATCCACTCCGCCGTTGCATGCACCGGGTCGCTGATGCCCCGCAGCGTGTACAGCACCTTGACGCCGGGACCGATGAGCTGGAAGGCGTCCCGGTCCCCGGTCACGACCACCACGTCCCACCCCTCCTCGGCGGCTCGACCGGTGACGGTGGCGATGACGTCGTCCGCTTCGTAGCCCTCGACGCGTATCTGACCGATGTCCATGGCGGTGAGCACGTCGTCGATGAGGGG
>CAYQZO010000520.1:0-1585 GCA_964421925.1 uncultured Acidimicrobiaceae bacterium | reverse complement strand
CCCTCGGTCGGCTGACGGGCCAGGGTGCTTGCGCCGACGTCCCGGGCTCACTCCGCGGGCCGCAGTCGTCCAGCGGGGATTCGCGGGTGACTGCGGATGGCGCGGTCGGCGGTCCGCGCCCCTCGGCCAAAGGCTTCGGCGGCGGTTGCGTACGCCCACGCCGGGCAGCAAGCCGAGTCCGCTCGACGATCCGTGGGTGGTAGCGCGAGACTTGTCGGTCCCCGTATGGGCCCGTCCCGGCTGGCCGCCCAGACCCCGTTCGGGGTCGCGGCGCGGCCGGCGATCGGCGGGCCCCTCGGGGGTCCGCCCTGCTGACGGGATCGGAGGAACTTGGCTAAGCTCAGCCGGCCTGGGCGGCAACACGGGAGGCGACTCGATGTCCATAGCACGGTTCGCGACCGGCACCGCGATCGTGGTGATGGTGATGCTGGCCGGAGCCTCCGGCGGCGCGGTGGCGGCCGCAGGCCAGGGCTCGGGCCGGTCCGAAACGGGTGCGCCGGCCAACGCCGAGCCGCGCGCCGGCGACCTCGTCCGGGCCGGGACGACGACCTCGATCACGTACGGGCCGTTCACGGTCCCGGCCGCCCAGGGTCCGGGCCAACCCGGCATGCTCGAGAACGCGATCGTCCGCGAAGGGGGCTGCCGCCTTGTCGACTTCTGCCTCGACATGCCGGTCACGAAGCCGTGCGAGGACTGCTTCATCACAGAGATCGTCCCGGACCTCGTCGATGCGTCGACGGGCGAGACGATCAACTTCGCGAGCGGGGGCATGCTGCACCATGTCGTCAACGTGAACTGGTCGGCACCCGACGCGACCTGCCCGCCGGGCCAGGAAGGCTTGATCAACTTGCTCGGCCTGCTGCAGGGCGGCAACGAGCGCTTCTTCGCCAGCGGCAACGAGCGCACCGTGTTTGCGATCCCCGAGCCCTACGGCCTGTGGGTCGACCGTGGCGACGACGGCGGGCTGATCGCCGACCTGATGAATATGACCGACGCACCGCGCGAGGTGGCCCTCAAGTTCACGTTCACCTGGGTGCCCGCCGGCTCCGGCCTCGAACCGGTGACCCCGGTCTGGCTTGACATCGACAACTGCGGCGACTCGGAGGTCGATCTCCCCCAGGGCTACTCCGACGAACATTGGGACTGGACATCGACGCTCGCCGGCCGGTTCATCGCGATGGCCGGCCACGTGCACGACAACGGGATCAGCATCGCGGCCGAGAACGCGTCCCGCAACGAGGAGCTCTGCACGTCCCTGGCCGGCTACGAGGAGGGGTCGCTGTTCGCGCCGGTCGATCCCGGGGGGGCAGGCACCGATCCCCTGCACCCGGCCGACTGGTTGCACATGACCACCTCGGACCACCCGTCGGCATCCCTGCCCTCGTATCTGGGCCACATAGCCGGGATGAGCGGGTGCGTGCCCTCGGCGGAGGTGGACGCGGGGGA
This sequence comes from uncultured Acidimicrobiaceae bacterium, assembly GCA_964421925.1. Lineage (GTDB taxonomy): Bacteria > Actinomycetota > Acidimicrobiia > Spongiisociales > UBA5794 > JACZST01. The sequence continues at coordinate 139 of CAYQZO010000520.1, read as the reverse complement.
CATGATCCGCCTCCATACCCAGTACAACCTTGGCCAGCATGCTCACATGGACGGCGGTCAGATGGGGATCATGATCGCCTACGTGCACGAGAGCCCTGGCCCCGAGCCTGGCCCTGGGCCCGAGCCTGGCCCTGGGCCC
>CAYQZO010000519.1:0-1585 GCA_964421925.1 uncultured Acidimicrobiaceae bacterium | reverse complement strand
TGGCCATCGTGGAGCCGCGTCACCTCGACGCGGTGCTCGCCGTCGCCGACAAGTGGGACATCGCCGCCGCCGCCATCGGAACCGTCACCGAGGGCGGCACCCTCACGGTGCGGCATCGTGGAGAGGTGGTCGCCGAGATCCCGGCGGCGTCGCTGTCGGAGGACGCGCCGCTCTATGAACGCCCGCGCGCACGCCCCGCATCCCTGGACACAACCTGGGCCGACGCCGCAGTCCTCCCCGAGCGAGTCGATGCCGGCAAGGGCCTGCTCCACCTGCTCGACGACCCCGCCCTCGGGGACCGCTCCTGGATCTACGAGCAGTACGACCACATGCTGTTCCTGCAGACGGTGGTCGAGCCGGGCAACGACGGGTCCCTGCTCCGAATCAAGGGAACCGAGAAGGGGCTCGCCGTCGCCACCGACGGAGACGCCCTCCGCTGCTGGCTCGACCCGCGGCGGGGCGCCCAGCGTCTCGTGTGGGAGGCGGCGCTCAATGTCGCGGTGACCGGAGCCCGCCCCTATGCGGTGGTCGACAATCTCAACTTCGGGAACCCGGAGAGTCCCGAGGTCATGTGGCAGTTCACCGAGACCGTGGAGGGCATGGCGGAGGCCTGCCGGCAGCTCGGAGTACCGGTGGTGGGAGGCAACGTGTCCTTCTACAACGAGACCGACGGAGTCGACATCTACCCGACGCCGGTGGTCGGCATGCTGGGCTTCTGCGACCCGATGCCGGAGACACCGCCCCGGCTCGGCCGCGCCGAAGCGGGAATGGAGCTGTGGCTGGTGGGGGCGGAGTCCGGGTCCGACTTCGCCGCGTCCGCCTACGACCGGCTCGTGCTCGGCCACCTGGGCGGACGGCCCGACGCGGTCGACGCCGCCCTCGCACGCCGAGTCGTCGATCACGCGGTGCGCCTGGCGTACCAGGTGCCCGTGCTCCACGACGTGTCGGCGGGTGGGCTGGCGGTGGCGGCGGCCGAGATCTGCATTCGCTCCGGGGTCGGCGCATCGATCGAGGCGGGCGATTGGCGGCTGCTCTTCGACGAGGCACCGGGCCGCTTCCTGGCCGTGGTGTCCGCCGGCTTCGGCCTCGACATCGCCGACGTGCCGGTACGGCGCCTGGGCGCGATGGGTGGTGACCGCGTCGACTTCGGCGCCTGGGGTTCGGCAGATCTCGCCGAGGCGACCCAGATGTGGCGGGAGGCAATACCAAGAAGGATGGGGTAGAGCTCCCCGAATTACGCGCCCCCGCTCGGTAGGTTCCCCTCATGGAACCCACCGAGACCAGTGTCCCGGTCTGTTACCGGCACCCGGACCGCATCACCGGGCTCTCCTGTGTTCGCTGCGGTCGCAACATCTGTGTCGAATGCAGCCACGACGCAGCCGTCGGTCAGGTCTGTCCCGACCACGCGGTGAGCGAGGACCGGCATCAAGTGGTGCGAGCCCGCACCTTCCTCGCCCGGCCCACGTTCGCCACCGCACCGGTGAGCTTCTCCATCCTCGGCATCACCATCGGCATCTACATCCTGGGGTTCTCTCCCGCCCTCGAGGACTGGTTCCTCGACACCTTCAAGCTGTCCTCCTCGCTG
>CAYQZO010000518.1:0-1593 GCA_964421925.1 uncultured Acidimicrobiaceae bacterium | reverse complement strand
CCGGTGAGGATGCCGGCCTCGCTCATCTCGGAGGCAGCGCGCTCCAGGGCCGCGATCTCGGGCTCGAACCTCGCCTTGACGCCGATGAACGCCGCCGCGGCGCCGACGGTGAACGAGGCGATGGCGAGCCCTTCGATGAGCTGGTAGGGATTGGTGCGCATCAGCCATCGGTCCTTGAACGTACCCGGCTCCCCTTCGGCGGCGTTGCACACCACGTACTTGAAGGTGGCGTCGGTGTCGCGGATGCCCGCCCACTTCACGCCCGTGGGAAATCCGGCGCCGCCTCGGCCGCGCAGGCCCGATGCCCGAACCTGCTCCAGCGTGGCCGCAGCTCCGCGCTCGCGGGCCTGTGCGATCGCCTCACCGCCGCCGTCGTCGACGTAGTCATCGAGGGAGAGCACGGGCTCGTGTGGGACGAGAAAAGGCTGCGGTACGGGCACTTGGATCACGCTAGCGCCCGGTCAATCCGGGACTGCTGGCGGCGGTGCCGCAGGGAGCGGGCTCGCCGAGTAGGGATACAGGGGGTGGTGGGAATTCCCCGCCTCCCCGACGGCTTGTGTGCCGGTCAATTGGACACCGTGGCTTGCCCCAGCGGAAGAGCGCGGAGCGTCGTGCGTGCGTCTCGCACCTCGGCGAGCAGGAACTGCAGCTCGCCGGCTATGTGCTCGGCTTCGAGGCTGCTTGTCGGTGGGATGCGAAGGGCACGGCGGATCGCCGTCTCCAAAGCACTTTCGCCGCGGTCGATCTCGGCAACGAGCACGACCGGGGAGTTCCCGCCGACCAGCCTCATCCATCGTCGATGGAGTCCTCCGGCGATGTCCGCCAGCATCGTGGAGTGGGCGCGAGCTCGCCACACCGCGGCCTCGAACCGGACCAGGGCGTCGGCGCGTGCGGTGGCACGGCGCTCGGCGAAGTCCTGCATCGTCGGCGTGGTGGCGAGATGCGCCGCGGTGGCGTAGCCCTTGGCGCTCTGCTCGAGTCGGAGGCGCGCCTTGGCGAGCGCGCGTCGATAGGGATCGCCCACTCCGGCGACGAAGCGCGACCAGTGCTTGGTGCTGGCCGGTCCGTACAGCGCCGTTGGCATGATTGCTGGCATCGGGTCATCCTTTCTCGCGGCTGCCATGCCCATACCCGGCGCGGTGAACTCTCAAACGACGGTGAGGTCAAGACACCGCGACCAAGCACGCGACCGCGCAAAGCGTCGATGTCGGGGCAGGTGAGGGCGTGAGCGACTGCCGCGGACCCGCTCGAAGCACGTTATCCGACGTGATCGCGGATCTGGTCGAGATCGCGAACGACGGCGGATCGGACCGTCTCCTCGGGCATGAGGACCAATGTCGTGGACCTTCCTGGGAGGGCGAGCTTGATGTACGCGGATAGGGTTGTCGTGGCCTCGGCGTTGGGTGTCATCCGCACCGCCACTTGCCCGATGTAGGGTCCGACCCAGCCCGCAGCCATGATCCGATCCGGGCGGTCGGAGTCGATGAGGGAGAGGCCGGTCCGGTCCTCAGGGGACGGGAGTTCTTCCGCGGTGGCGGTGGGCAGCCCTCGAAGGTTGGCGGTCCATTTCGAGAGGTTGCCCTCGTCGGTGAG
>CAYQZO010000517.1:0-1594 GCA_964421925.1 uncultured Acidimicrobiaceae bacterium | reverse complement strand
CGGTTGGAGCAGAGCTCGGTGATGCCCTATGCCGGGATCGGCCTGGGGAAGCTCACCGGACTGGGCTTCGGCGTCTTCCTGGACGCGGTGCTGGCCTGGTCGAACCGATCGGACGTGATCATGACCGCGTCACCCGAACTGGCGTTGATTCCGGGCTTCAACGAGGACCTCCAGCGGGAGGCGGACGCCTTCGTGGAGGACGCCGGGCTGATCAAGAACTTCTATCCCATGCTCCAGTTCGGGGTGAAGTTCGGCTTCGGCTTCTGAGGCCTTCCGTCCGGGCCGGCGGATCCGCCGGCCGGAGCGGTCCCGCGCTCCCGGCGTCCCATTGACGGAGCCCCGGCGAGCCGTAGTGTCACCACCCCGCGTCGCGTGACGAACGACCCGACGATCCAGGGGGACGGACGGTGGGGACCTACAACGCAGCACGGTGGCTCGTAGACCGCCACGTCGCCGAGGGACGGGCCGACCGCACCGCCCTGCGATGTGAGGGCCGGTCCACCACCTACCGCCAGCTCCAGGACGAGGTCTGGCGGGCCCAGCACGCTCTCGCCGAGCTCGGCCTCGGGGAGGGGGACCGGGTCGCATTGGTCATGGTGGACGACGAAGCCCTCGTGTCGTGGTTCCTGGGAGCCCTCCGGTCGGGCGCCATCCCGATCCCCCTCTCCACCATGCTCACCGGCGCCACCCTCGGCGGGATCGTCGCCGACGCCGAGACCACGGCCGTCGTCGTATCGGCGGCGTTCGTCGACCGCGTCGAGTCCATCGCCGGGGCCGCGCCCGCCGTCACCCACCTGGTGATCGCCGGCGACGAGCCGCCGCCATCGGCCGCCCGGGATACCTCCGGCGTCACCCTCGACCCGGGCCCTCCGCCATCCCGTGTCGCCGTCCACCGCTGGTCGGCCTTCACCGACCGCAGCGAGGTGCCGATTGCGTCCACCCGGGGGGACTCCCCGGCGTTCTGGCTCTACAGCTCGGGGACCACCGGCACGCCCAAGGGCGTGATCCATCGTCACGCGAGCCTCCAGGCCACCGCAGACACCTACGCCGCCGGCGTCCTCGAGGTCGGGCCCGACGACCGTTTCCTGTCGATCGCCAAGCTGTTCTTCGCCTACGGCCTCGGAAACTCGCTCACCTTCCCGCTCTCCGTCGGGGCGACCTCCATCCTGAGCCCCCGCCCGCCGACCATCTCCGGGGTCGCCGAGCTGGCCATCACCGAGCAGCCCACGCTCCTCTTCGCGAGCCCGGGCTTCGTCGCCGGGCTCCTGGACGCCGGCGTCGCCGCGGAGGCGTTCGACTCGGTGCGCACCACCGTGACCGCCGGCGAGTCGTTGCCCGCCGACCTCCACCGTCGCTACTCCGATCGGTTCGGCCATCCGGTTCTCGACGGGATCGGCACCACGGAGGCCCTGCACATCTTCCTCTCGAACACCCGGGGCGGAGTGCGCTCGGGGACCAGCGGCACCCCGGTCCCCGGCTACCAGGTCCGCCTCCTCGACGCGGCCGATGCCGAGGTCACCGAGCCCGACACGCCCGGATTCCTCCAGGTGCGGGGCCCGTCGATCGCCACGGCGTACTGGAAGCGTCCCGAGGC
>CAYQZO010000516.1:0-1597 GCA_964421925.1 uncultured Acidimicrobiaceae bacterium | reverse complement strand
ATACGGAGGCTTGGCGCATCCTGCCGGCCAGCTCGTCGTCGGGCTCGAGGATGTAGACACCGCCGGTGTTGCGGTCGGAGATGTAGACCAGCAGGTCTTCACCCACCCAGACGTCGTTGATCTGGATCGCCTCCTGCCCGGGCGGGCACTCGGGGATATAGGAGGCGATGTCGACCGGCGAGCTCGGCTCGGCGATGTCGTAGACCCGCAGACCGGCATTGAAGTAGCTCACGAACAACAGCTCTTCACTGCGGTAGCTGCCGGGACGGTTCTCGTGGAGGCAGTGGGCGCCGAAGCGAAGCCCGCGATCACAGAAATCACCATCGGGCTCGGGGCACACGGCCAGGACCGTCGGATTGGCCTCATCCGAGGCGTCGACCACCCGCACCCAGTGCGGGGGACCGTCGCACCCGTCGGTGGTGGCCTCGTCGGTGACGGCGATGAGGCCGCGCCCGGGCAAGGGCAGGCACGTGTGGGTCTCGCCCCCCTCGTCCCAGTTGAGGTGGGAGATCACGTGCGGTGACTCGAGGTCGGCGATGTCGAGGATCACCATGCCTCCGTCCCACAGCCCGACGTAGGCGCGGTCTCCATGGACCATGGCGTGATGGGTGTTCCAGTCCTGTCCCTCCGGCCATTCCGGCGTCTCACCCCCGGCCGCCCACTGGCCGGGCCACCACCAGCGGCCGGCCTCAGCGGGGTCCGTGGGGTCGTCGAGGTCGACGATCATCCAGATGCGCCCGTTGTAGCCCTCGGGCGTCGCCGAGAGATAGGCGTAGCGCCCGCCCTCGTACACGATGCGATGTACCCCGTCCCCGGTGCTCTCCCAGAATCCGATCGGCTTGGGATCGAAGGGATCGGCCAGGTCGTAGACCGCCATGCCCGAGGAGCACTCCTCGCTGCTGCGGAAGCGCTCGTGGTTGGTGAGCAGCAGCCCGTCGGCGACCTGCACCTTGTGGGTGTGGCTGTTGGCCGGCGCCTGCCATTGCCTCACCACCACCGGGTCGGCGACATCGGAGACGTCGAGGATGGTGGTCCCCATCCCCGTCGGGCCGAAGTGGGCGACGTAGAGGGCGTCATCCGAGCGCATGAGCTGCATGCCGTCTCCGAACCCACCCAGGTCCGAGTGCCCGATCGGGCTGAGCCCGCGTACTTCCTCGCCGTGCATGCCGGGTTGATACCACACCTGGGCGGTCCGGTCGCCGCCGGTACAATCGCCGCCGTGACCAGCACCGTCGACCCGGAGCACGTCGTCATCACCGAGCCGGTGCCCGGGTCGGACACACCGGTCCACCTCATGTACGTCGAGACCTGGGATGGCCTCTACACACCGATCGGGGTGCGGATCCCCGAGGGCGAGGGCCGGTTTCCGACCGTGCTGTTGACGTCGGGGAACGGGGGCGGGGGCATGGCCTGGGTGCGCGACGCGGTGGTCAACCGCGGCTACATCATGGAGCGTCTCCTCGACGCCGGCTACGCCTGCGCCTGGCTTCGCTACCGCTCGGAAGTCGAGCTCGGTTACCACGAGGGCGGGCCGCTGGTCAGGGACGTCCGACAGGGCGGCGATCTCTTCAACCGGTCACCGCTTGAGTACGAGGAC
>CAYQZO010000515.1:0-1598 GCA_964421925.1 uncultured Acidimicrobiaceae bacterium | reverse complement strand
GATCCCGAGCAAGGTCTGGAAGCGGTCGCCGCGATCGATCCCTTCGGCGAGGCGCACCACCGCCTCCGGTTGGTCGCCGGCGGGAGCGAAATCGGAGTGAACCACGAAGGGTCGGGACTTGAGCGCCATTGCCTGGCCGAGGGTACCGGCGGGGAGGGACAGAAAGGACAGTACCGAGTAGGAGTATTGAGTAGTGAGACTGCCGTACTCAGTACTCAATACTCAGTACTTGTTCCCACAGCTCGTCGACCTGGGCCCGGAGGTCGTCAATGCTGCCCTCATTCACGACCACGTAGTCTGCCCAGGCCAGCCACTCCTCTCGGTCGGCCTGGTTGGCGGCGCGGCGCCTGACGTCGGCTTCGTCTCCGCCCCGCTGCACGGCGCGGGAGACGCGGCGCTCCTCGGCTGCGTCGACGAACAGGTGAATCCAGCCGTTGGGAAGGGCGAGCATGACCGGGACCTCCACGGCAACCGGCCCATCACTTTCCTCAACCAGAGCCCCGATCTGTTCGATGATAGCTGGGTGGGTCACCGCCTCAAGCTCCGTCAAGTCGTCGGCGTCCGCAAAGACGATCGCCGCCAGGCGCGCCCGGTCGATGTGTCCGTCCACGACCACCGTCGGCCAGCGTTGCGCCACCGCGGCGTAGGCGGCGCCCCCCGGCTCGAGCACACCGTGCCCGACCCGGTCGGCCTCGATCACCGTTACCCCTTTGCCGGCAAGGTGATTCGCCACGACGCCCTTGCCGGCGCCGATGCCCCCACCGATCACGATGCGCGGTCCGGGTACCCTCGGATTCGCCACGTTGCGACTGTACCCTCAACATGGTGAGTTCCAACTGGAAGACACGGTTCGACTGGATCGAGACCCTCCTCGAGTGGTCGGCTCTCGTCCTCGGCGTTGGCCTCGCCATCCTCGACGACGTCAATCTCTACGGGCGGATCACCCCCGAAGTCGTCATCGCCTCGGCGACCGTGGCGGTGTACACGGTGGTCATGCAGGTGGTCCCCACCGGGGTCAAGCATCAACCGTTCGTCGGAGCGTTCCTCGCAGCCCTGGGAGTGGCAGCCTCGCTGTTCGCCATCTCCCTCACCGGCGGCACCAGCAGCCCCTTCATCCTCTATCTCGTGGTGCCGGTGTTCTTTGCGGGCACGACACAGGGAATCGTGCTCGGCTGGGTCACCGCGCTCGCCAGCGTCGGCGGCTTGGCCCTGGTTGCCCGCAACAACGGCGAGGACCTGATGGAGCCGCGGTTCCTGCAGACCATCGCCTTCTTCGCCCTGGTCGGCATCACCTTCGCCCAGGCCTACCGGATTCTCATCGAGCAACCTGCAGCCGAGAAGCTCGAGCCCTCGGCCGCCGAGCAGATGGCCCGGCTGGAAGAGGCCCACCGTCTGCTCGCCGAGCTCGCCGACCTGGCGAGCACGGCCGACCTCAACCCGGTGACGGTGGGCCGGGCCGCGCTTCGCGACGTGGCTGCCACCGTCCCCTACGCAGCCGGCTCGGTCGCCATCATGGAGGCTCAGGGTGAGAACACCGTGGCCACCCGCGGCCAGGCACCGTCCGGCGCCCTCGGCACCGAATACCCAATCGAGCTCGA
>CAYQZO010000514.1:0-1599 GCA_964421925.1 uncultured Acidimicrobiaceae bacterium | reverse complement strand
TTCATCACCGTGCTCACCGGCATCACCGAGGCGATGGTCATGGAAGCGCCCACCATCGCCCAGGCCCTCCCCGCCTTCCTCGAGTTCATCGGTGACGCGGTGATCGTGGGCCACAACGTCCGCTTCGACCTGTCCTTTCTCAACGCTGCCGCCGAGGACCTCGGTTATGGACGCCTCGAGCATCGCTCTGTCGACACCGCGGGCCTGGCCAGGCGTCTGATCCGCTCCGAGGTGCGCAACCTCAAGCTGTCCTCCCTCGCTCGCCACTTCGCCTCCCCCACCCGTCCGACCCACCGAGCCCTCGACGATGCCAAGGCCACCGCCCACGTCTTCTTCGCCCTGTTGGAACGCGCCGGTACCCTCGGGGTGACCCATCTCGACGAGCTGCTCACCTTGCCCACCGCCCGCGGCGCCGCCCACTACGACAAGATCACCCTCGCCGACGACCTTCCCCGGCGCCCCGGGGTGTACTGGTTCATCGACCGCAACGGCACCACCATCTACGTGGGCAAGGCCAAGAACCTGCGTACCCGGGTCAAGTCCTACTTCTACGGCGACAACCGCAAGAGGGTGGCCCAGATGCTGCGCGACCTGCGCTCCATCGAGCACCAGGTGTGCGCCACCGAGCTCGAAGCCGAAGTCGTGGAGCTGCGCATGATCGGCAACGAGCTCCCCCGATACAACCGTCGGGGCAGGCCCGCCCGCTCCCCGCACTGGGTGAAGCTCACCGACGAGCGCTACCCCCGGCTGTCCATGGTCCGCTCGGTGCGTGACGACGACGGGCCCTATCTGGGCCCGTTCCGGTCCCGCCGCGCCGCCGAGGTGGTGGTGCACGGCATCTGGGACGCCATCCCCATCCGCCGCTGCAACGGCAACGGGAAGAAGCGCACCGCAGCGTGCTCGTTTGCCCAGCTCGGAGTGGCGTCCTGCCCGTGCACCGGCGCCACCACCGACGCCGAGTACGCCGTCGTGGTGCAGCGGCTACGCACCGCCATCGAGGAAGAGCCGGCCCTCGTGCTGGAGCCGCTGCAAACCCGAATGCGGGCGATGGCGAGAGATCAGCGATTCGAGGAGGCGGCCGACCTGCGCGACCGCTACCAGGCGGTGGCCCGGGCTCTCCAGGGGCGCCGGGCGTGGGCTGCGCTCCGGGCGGCGGGGACGCTGTGGCTCGAGGATGCCGCAGGGGACGGCGCCATTGTCGACGGGGGGCGGTTGGTGGCCGCCTGGAACGACGCCGGCAGCCCGCCGCTCACCGCCATGGCGCCGCCGGCCGAGGCCGGGCCCGAGGTCCCCCCTTCGGTACCCGAGTCCGAGGAGGCGCACCTGGTGTGGCGGTGGATAAACCGCCCGGGGGTGCGCATCGTGGACGCCTCGGCGCCGCTCAGCCTGCCCGCCCGGGCCATCCCGGCGCTGGGCTAGGTCGGTCAGGCCACCGGCGTGCCGGGCACCACGTCGTCGTCCACTGCCAGGAGAATGACCCCGCCGTCGTGGAGCGCCCCGAGCACGAGCACGTCGGAGCGGAAGCCGCCGACTCGAACGGGGTCCAAGCCGGTGGCGGCCACGACCTGACGGCCGACCAGCTGCTCGGGCCGGTAGCGC
>CAYQZO010000513.1:0-1601 GCA_964421925.1 uncultured Acidimicrobiaceae bacterium | reverse complement strand
CTGGTCGGGAACCGCCACTCGGCACGGTTGCGGTCCGCGCTGGCGGGCAAGAACAAGTCCGATCCGGCGCCTGTCAACCTTTTCGAGGCAGGTTTCTTCGAGAATCACTGTGCCGTGGCGGTGTCCTCCTGGGGTGGGTTGATCCACGCGGCGGCGGGTAGCGCCGGCGGTTGGGGTGGCTTGCGGACGAAGCGTTCGGGGTGCTCGACGTAGGCGGCGTTCAACACGGCGGCCCGCTTCTGGCGGACGGCGACGGCGCGCCCGTGGTGCACGTCGGCCGGCGTGTGGAGCCCGATGCCGGAGTGGCGGTGCTCGTCGTTGTACCAGCCGAAGAACCGCCCGCAGAAGGCGTGGGCGTCGGCGAAGCTCCCGAATCGGTCGGGGAAGGCGGGTCGGTACTTGAGCGTGCGGAACTGGCTCTCGCTGTAGGGGTTGTCGTTGGAACACCGGGGCCTCGAGTACGACTTCGTCACCCCGAGCTCGGCCAGCAAGAAGGCCACCGGCTTGGCCACCATGGGCGAGCCCCGGTCGGCGTGGAGGGTCAGCTGCCCGTGGGCGATGCCCTGTTTGGTGACGGTGTCGCCCAGCAGCGCTTCGGCCAGGCCGGCGTTCTCGGCATGGGCCAGCATCCATCCCGGCACGTAGCGGCTGAAGATGTCGATGATCACGTACAGGTAGAACCAGGTCCACTTGGCCCGGCCGCGCAGCTTGGTGATGTCCCACGACCAGACCTCGTTGGGAGCGTTGGCCACCAGTTCGGGCTTCTTCGCTGGGGGGTGGGTGGCCTGGCGGCGGCGCTCGTGCACCTCGTCGTGGGCGCGCAGCACCCGGTACATCGTCGAGACCGACGCCAGGTAGACACCGTCGTCGAGGAGCTTGGCGTACACCGTGGCGGGCGCCTCATCGACGTGGTCTTCGCTGTTGAGCACCTCTCGCAGCTGTTTGCGCTCCACCTCCGACAGGGCCCGGGGCTGGGGGGCGGGCACCCGATCCGGCCGGGGCGTCGGAGGGCTTTGGCGGTGCCGGCGATACCAGCGGGCCTGGGCCTCACCCACCGCCGCGCACGCCCGACGTACCCCCACCACCGGGGCGAGTTCGCCCACCGCGGCGTCGATCATCTCGTCTCGCCCCGATCCGTCGTCGGGGCGCTGTCGGTGGCGAGGTGGTCCAACAGCGCCGAGAGCTTTCCCTGCACCTCGATGACCCGCCGGGCCTTGTCCAACTCGCCGGCCAGCCGCTCGTTCTCCCGGCGCAACCGGGCCACCTCCCGGTCCCGGGGATCGGCGGGCGGACGGCCCGCCGGGGTGGCCAACGCCTCCCGGGCACCGCGCTCGCGCTGCTTGCGCCACTCCGAGATCAACGAGCTGTACAAGCCCTCCCGGCGCAACAGCGCGCCCTTGCCCGCCTTGTCCAGGCGCTCGTACTCCTCAAGGATCGCCGCCTTGTACTTCGCCGGGTACCGGCGCGGCCCCCGGGCCCGCTCGGGCACCTCGGGATCAGGATCGGGGTCGGTCGTGGCCTCCATCGCGCCAGACTCGGCGCGCGCGGTCAACGAATCGTGGATGGTCACACTCACTCGGGGAACTCCTTCCCCGCCCTCT
>CAYQZO010000512.1:0-1604 GCA_964421925.1 uncultured Acidimicrobiaceae bacterium | reverse complement strand
GCGACGCCTACGCCTCCGGCGAGTACCGGGCGTACCTGGCGAGCGTGCTCACCAGGCGGGCCCTCGCCGACGCCTTCATCAGGGCCGGCGTGTAAATCGGGAGTCGGTCACCGGTCGTCGGATTTGCGGCGACCGGCGGCCGGCTCGCTAGCTGCCGGGCAGCGAGGCGAGGAAGTCGCCCAGTTCGCGCTCGTAGCGCTCCGGGTCTTCGTTCCAGCTCAGCACGTGGTCGGCGCCCGTCTCGACCAGGCGGACATGCTCCGGGTTGGCGGCGGCGAAGTCCGCTGCGACCGAGGGAGGCACTGTCTGATCGGCAGAGCCCTGGAAGACCAGGGCCGGCACCCCGATCCGCTGGGACGTGTAGTTGATCGCATCCCACCCGATGTCGAAGCGGAGGTCGGCGAGCCACATCGCAGTCGCAGTCAGGGTCGACGGCAACGGTACGGGCCCGATCAGGTTGCGACCGGCGGCTTCGGCTTTGACCGCCCGCCCGAAGTCGATATTCGGCGAGTCGAAGACCAGTCCGGCGACGGCGTCGCGGTGTGCCGACCGCTCCAGCATGCTCAGGATGGCGGCGGCGCCGGTGCTGAAGCCGACGAGCACGACCTCCTCGGCTCCGTTGTCCAGCGCATACCGAACCGCACCCTCCACATCCCCCCACTCGGTGCGGCCGAATCGGTAGTAGCCGGACGGGTCGGGTGGTGCGCCGGGGTCGTTGCGATAAGAGACGACGAGGGCGGTGAGGCCGTGTTTCGCGATCGTGGGAAGGGCGCGAAGCGCCTCGCGCCGGTCGGTTCGCCAGCCGTGGACCAAGATCGCCCATCGCGTCGTCTGCCCGTCGGGAATCAGCCAGGCGTCCATGGCGCCGAGCGGGCTCTCGTAGGTGACGTCGGTGACCTCGACCCCGGCCTGCGTGGGGTCTCCGTAGGCGACACCCTCCAGATCGAGCTCAACGCAACCCGCGGCGCCCGGCGCCGGGCACGTCGGCGGCGTTCCCTCGATCGGGGTGTAGACCCGCTCCGCCTGGTAGGTGGTCCCGTCGTCAGATGCGCTGAGGATCGCATCTACCTGGGCATATCCCCCCTCCCACCACAACCCGAACCGGCCCGGGTGGGTGATGTACCGATCGGTGCCGCTCAGGGCGATCACGCCATCGCCGACCGACGTCGCAATTACACCGAGGTCGCGGGTCGGGGGCCGCGGCTCGAGCCCGTCGGTCTCGAGAACGCTCGAGAAGTACCAGCCGCCGGCGAGATGGAACACCACCATTCCTGCCACGAGGGCGAAGGCCACGACGATAGGCCACCGGCGTCGCGTCACTGTCTGTCCCTGTTCGGCCATCGCGGTGACGATACGCGCCGCTGGCCGGGCGGCACAGGGCCGAAATGCTCCCGAAACCGGACTGTCGCCGAGCCTTAACGCGGTAGTTACACGTCTGTCATTCACTGCGCTTACCTTCTTCTGCCATCAGCAGGCCTCGCGCTGGGGCCGACGACGACGGGAGGGTGCCGTGGACGTCATCGAGGTGGGAAATGCAGTCAACGAGGTTTGGTTGGTGATCGCCGCCGTTCTGGTCATGTTCATGCAGGCGGGGTTCGCCCTCG
>CAYQZO010000511.1:0-1621 GCA_964421925.1 uncultured Acidimicrobiaceae bacterium | reverse complement strand
AACTCGATGAAGAGCAGGCCTTCCTTGAAGCATCCGTTATCAGGGTCGCACGCCGATGTTCCGGAATCGTTGTTGTTGCCGTGAGCGGTCACGCTGCACTGTTCGCCGGCCCCACACTGGACGATGATCGTCGGCGAGTTGGCCAGTTCGAAGGTGTTACCGATGCCGCTGCCGATTCCGCCGGCTTGCTGATCGCCCGTGTAGATGACGTCGTCCGGTCCATACTCGCCCAACTCGGTGCCCGTCAGCATCGCGGTCACGGAGGCTGTTTGGGTGACTCCAAGCCGGTAGCCGCCGGAAGTCGCGTAAAAGTCGAGCGTGTCGGTGCTTGCGTTCGCCGATGCCATCCACCCGGCCTGTGACGTGGTCGCGCTTACGAGTTCGATCCCCTCCGGGAATTCGACTCGGAAGGACCCCGCCTGTTGGGTATTGGTGTTCTCGAATGGATTCTGGAAGACGAACGTCACGGGAACCGTGTCGTTCTGGTCGACATAGACCGTTTCAGTGGGCGCCGATCCGAAGTAGACGTTGAAGTCCTTCGCATCGTCCGCCTGCGCCGGCGCGGTCGACGCCGCGAAGGCGAACGCCGCTGCCAACAGGAACGCCAGCACGGCGATGAGGGTCCGGCGCGCACTGCTTGGCGCGTAACTATCTAGCACAGGTTCCTCCCCTGCTCGTCTAAGCCCGCGTATCAAGATACACGGTGCTTCGATCTTGTGTCGACCTGAATCCGACCATGTAATGAATCATCGCGATCACGGTCGCCGCACTAGTCCCCGCCGTGGCGGTCGCCGGGGAAGGGCTCGGTGTGGATGGTCCGATCCCGGTGGATGTGGCGTCCCTCGGCGGGTTGATGCGCCGGATCGTCGATGACCAGCTCCCCCTGATGCACCGACACCTCCCCGTAGGCGGCGGCCAGATGCTCCGGCGTCAACACCTCCCGGGGCGGGCCCGACGCCACCACCGCCCCGGCCAGCAGCACCACGTGGTCGGCGGCATCGGCCTCGGCGAGGTCGTGGGTGGACATGATGACGGTGCAGCCGTGGGCGTTCTCGTCGTGGATCACCGCATCGATGGCTTCCGCAGAGGGCAGGTCGAGGCCGGTCATGGGCTCGTCGAGGAGCAGCATGTCGTGGTCCTGTGCCAGGCCCTGGGCGACGAACACCCGCTGCCGTTGCCCGCCCGACAGCTCCTGGAGGTGGCGGTCGGCGAGGTTGGTGATGCCCATCCGTTCCATGGCGTCGTCGACGAGCCCTCGGTCGTCGGCCCGGATCCACCCGTACGCCCCCAGGGTGGCATACCTCCCCATGGTCACCACCTCCCGCACGGTGATGGGGAGGGTGTCGTTGACCTTACGGGTCTGCAGCACGTAGGCGATGCGGCGCTCGTCCTCCGGGGTGACCTCGAGCGACCCATTCACCGGCTCGAGGAGGCCGGCGATACCGTCGAGCAGGGTCGACTTGCCCGACCCATTGGGGCCGATGAGGGCGGTGATCTTCCCCGTCGGGATGGTGAAGGTGGAGGGTGCCAGCGCCGTCCGTCCGTCGTAGGCGAAGGCGACCTCCTCGGCGCGGACCGCTACCGACACCGGGCGCACCGTCCCTCGATCTCGAAGCGGTGC
>CAYQZO010000510.1:0-1628 GCA_964421925.1 uncultured Acidimicrobiaceae bacterium | reverse complement strand
GCGACGCCACCACGGTCGAGGAGTACCTCGCCGGGCTCCCCGAGGACCGACGCGAAGCCATCGCCGCCGTGCGCGACGTGGTCAACGAGCACCTGCCCGACGGGTATGTCGAGACGATGGCCTACGGGATGATCGGCTGGGTCATCACGCTCGAGGACTACCCCGACACCTACAACGGCCAGCCGCTCGCCATCGCCTCGCTCGCGAGCCAGAAGAACCACATGGCGATCTACCTGATGGGTCTCTACAGCTCCGAGCCTGAGCTGGAGTGGTTCCAACAGCAGTACGCCGAGCGCGGCCTGAAGCTCGACATGGGCAAGTCGTGCGTGCGCTTCAAGCGGCTCGAGCAGGTGCCGCTCGACGTGCTCGGCGAGGCAATCGAGATGGTCCCGCCCGCCCGTTTCATCGAGAGGTACGAGGCCTCCCGGTCGCAGGTCGGCAAGGGGCGCTGAGCCGCTGCTGCCCGAGCCGGGGAGGGCCGTTCCCGGGCGGCGGGTCGCCCGGGAACGGCGCGGGCTCAGCCCCGACGGATGCGGGTGGAGAGCCTGAGGTTCTCGAAGACACGGCCGGGGCGCTGGGCGTCGTCCATGTAGAACTGGGATCCGTCCATCCACCAGCCTCCGGCGCCGATGCGCACCCACCGCGGCTTGCCGACGCAAGTCCGGGGGAAGCTCACGACCAGGACGTCGGTGTCGTAGTCGATGCGGTGGGCGATCTTGCACTCGACCGGGTTGCCGTTGCCGCGGGCCATCTCCGCCTGTCCGCGCCACATCTGCGGAGCCGCGTAGACCACGACGTCCCAACGCTTGCTGTCGTTGGTGACGATGCGCATCTCGTGGGCGAACACGTCGCCACGGCGGCGCAGGTCGGCGTACTTCATCCGGATGGCGATGCGGCGGTCGCGGTGCTGGAACGTGGTGCGCAGGACGTCGCCGTTCCTGACGCCGGGAGCCGGGGTGCCGTCCGCCTCGGTTTCACTGCTCCCGTCGTAGGCCAGGACGTCGCCGCGAGCGTCGTCGACGGCCAGGTTCGCCGCTGAGGCGGCGCCCGCCGTGGAGAGGGCGAGGCCGGCCGTGATTGCGAGGGTGGACAGGGCTCGCCCGAGCGAGATGTTCATGTGGTCCCCTTGAGGGTGCAGTGTGACAAAGACGCTGCATGCTAGAGCGGCGAAAGGGGTCCACCCCGCCTCGAGGTCAACTGATGCCAAACCGAGACGATCCGCGCGCATCGGCTCAGATCGCCGCGAATCGTGCCGTACTCGTGACCAGGGGCACGTGGGATTCCCGGGGAGCCCCCGTCGGGTCGGGTTAGAGTTGACGACTCGGGTTTTCCGGCGACGGGAAAGCGCACCAGACGTCGAGGAGCGGTGGAGTCCACCTTGTCTGCAGAGATCGTTGAGCGGGAGATCGCCCACGAGCAGCGGTTCGTCGACCGTGTCTACCTGCAGCTCGAGCATTCCGCGCAGGCCGCCGAGGCGCTCGCCAAGGAGGGCTATGGCCGCGGCAGCCTCGGCCACGAGGGCGGCCTCGTCGAGCGTGACGCCATGGTCTACCAGGCCGCCAGGCGGATGGCCGCCCTGAACGCGGCCCACGAGGGGCTGGTGTTCGGGCGGATCGACCTGGGCGACG
>CAYQZO010000509.1:0-1632 GCA_964421925.1 uncultured Acidimicrobiaceae bacterium | reverse complement strand
AGCGGATCCCGGAGGCCTAGGCGAAGCCCTGGGCCGCCGGAATCCCGGACTCGGGAACCGGCACCACCGCATCGGCGTCCACGGGCGACTGCTCGGCGAGCGCCATCCCCATGCGGCGTCGGGTGCGGTGCACGTTCTGGCCGCGCAGCGTCGAGTCGGGGCGGGCGAAGTACACGAACTCGAACAGGCACAGCCGCGGGTCGCTCTCGGCGAACGGGAACAGGCTCCGCACCCCGTCCTCATCGACGATCACCACTTCGCCGGCTTCGAGCTCACGCTCCAGGGTCGCCCCGACCAGATCGAGGGCGGCGGTCTCGGAGGCGAGGACCCAGCCGCCCTCGATCCTGCCGAGACAGAGCGGGCGGAACCCGTGCGGGTCCCGCACCCCGACGAGTTGGGTCCGGTCCATCAGCACCAGCGTGTAGGCACCCTCGAAGGTCGGCAATACGGCGGTGAGGGCGGTCTCGAGGTCGTCGCCGTTGTCGACCATGCGCGCCGCGATCAGGGCGGTCATCAGCTCGGTGTCGGTGGTCGCGGTGGCGTCGGGCACCAGGGCCGACAGCCGGCTGGTGTTCGTCAGGTTTCCGTTGTGGCCGAGGGCGACCCCGTTGTCGGGAGTCTGGCGGTAGACCGGCTGCGAGTTCGCCCACACCGAGGACCCGGTCGTCGAGTAGCGGGTGTGGCCGATGGCGAGATTCCCGGTGAGCCCGGCCAGGGTGGCCTCGTCGAAGACCTGTGCGACCAGCCCGAGGTCCTTGTACACGGTGATGGTCTCACCGTCGGACACGGCGATCCCGGCACTCTCCTGGCCGCGGTGCTGCAGGGCGAACAATCCGAAGTAGGTGACACGGGCGGCGTCGGGCTCGGAGCTGTAGATGCCGAAGACCCCGCAGGCTTCACCAGGCCGCGCCGGGTTGGACGGGTCTTCGAGGTCAGTGGCCACGGGAGAAGCTTAGGGATCAGAACGGGGTGAGGAGCAGCACCGCGGCGATGTCGAGCCCGATGACCGCGGCGGCGATCGCGGTGCGGATCGCCACGGCGTTGGGCCGGCCCACCGCAAACAGCGACCAGAGGTAGGCAATGCCGGCGCCGGCGAGCAGGCCGCCGAGGTGGGCCCGCCAGTCGATGCCGGGCACCACGAAGCCGAGCACCAGGTTGATGGCGAGCAGGAAGAACAGGGTGTTGAACATGGAGCGTCCCCCCGGGGTGTGGCGCATCTTCCAGGACGCCACCAGCCAGGCGCCGAGGAGGCCGAAGATGGCGCCGGAGGCACCGATGCTGTCCACGAACGGAGGACCGAACAGGTAGGAGGCGACCCCGCCCGCCCCGGCACACGCCAGATAGAGGGCGGCGAACGACGGCGATCCCACCTGCTGCTCCAGCCGTGGCCCGAACAGGTAGAGGGCGTACATGTTGAACCCGACGTGGAGGAAGCCGCCGTGCACCAGCACCGGGGTGAAGATGCGCCACCACTCGCCGGCTGCGATCAGCGAGGAGGACAGCTTGAAGGTATCGAGGAACCAGTCCTCGAGGGCAGGGGAGAACCCCAGGATGTAGATGCCGATGGTGATGCCCAGGATGGAGAAGCTCACCGGCGCGGTGGCGAACGTGGGCCGGGCGAGGAAGGTGCGG
>CAYQZO010000508.1:0-1636 GCA_964421925.1 uncultured Acidimicrobiaceae bacterium | reverse complement strand
CGGCGCAGGGGCCGACGGTACGGGTTCGGAGAACTCGGGTGTCAGCGACACGGGCCTTCCCGAAGAGGCCGTCAGCCTCATGGAGGCGGAGAAGTACCGGATATCGCGTTGGTCGCTGATCGTGGCGCCTGTGGAGGGCGGCGACCCGGCCTACGCGCTCGACAGCGGCAAGATCGGCACCATGGGGTCGAACGCCAAGCTCTACACCGTGGGCACCTGGCTCGACGTCTTCGGGCCTGACCACACCATCGAGACCCCGGTCTACGGGCTGGGGTTGGTCAGCGGCGGCCGCCTCGACGGCGACCTGGTGCTGCGCGCCATGGGTGACTTGGTGATGGGCAGCCGCGAGGCCGGCAGCGGCGAGCTGGCATACAGCGTCCCACCGCAGGGCGACGCCAACGGCATCCCTGGTGCCAAGCCGGCGCCCGGTGATCCCCTCGCAGGGTTGAACGACCTCGCGGCGCAGGTCGCGGCATCAGGGGTCACCGAAGTTGGTGGCGACGTGCTCATCGATGACCGTCTCTTCGAACAGTGGGAGACGCCCCGTCCCCTCGAGATCAGCCCCATCGTCATCAACGACAACCTGTTGGCGATGGTCACCAAGCCGGGCAGCGAGGGCGAGCCGGGCACCATCGAGACGGTCCCCGAAACTGCCGCGTTCACGATCGTCAACGACACCGAGACGGTGGCGGTCGGCGAAGACACCGATCTCTCGTTCGCCCCCGAGCTGGACGCGGAGGGCAAGCCCACCAACGTGATCGCGGTGAGCGGCAAGATCGCGACCGACTCCGAGCCGGTACTCAACGTCTACGAGGTCCCCGACCCTCCGACCTACGCCCGAACCCTGTTCATCGAGGCACTTCAGCGCGCCGGGGTGACCGTGAGCACTGACCCCCTGGCGGTCAACGACGCCTCGGCGCTGCCCGGGGCCGAGAGCTACGAAGCGGGCAACGAGCCGCTGGGGACTATCGAATCGCCACCGATCTCGGAGATCGCCACCCTCATCTGGAAGGTCAGTCACAACTACGGCGCCGATCTCACCGTATGCCTCCTAGCGGTCAACGAGGGCTCGACCGACTGCGACGACGGGTTCGCCCCCGTCCGCCAGCGCATCGGCGACCTCGACATCGACCAGAGCGACGTGTGGATCCTCGACGGTTCGGGGTCGAGCGTCGCCTCGACCACCCCCGATGCCATGGCCACCTGGCTCCGGTGGCTGCACTCGCTCGAGTGGAGCGACCAGCTCCCCGAGATGTTGCCCATCCTCGGCACCGACGGCTCACTCACGCTGTCTGAAACCGACAGCCCGGCGAAGGGCAAGGTGCAGGCCAAGACGGGGACCTGGGCAGCGGGCGATCCGGGCACAGGCCACCTGCTGATGCTCGACCAGTCCCTGGCCGGGTTCATGGAGGACGACGATGGCACGATCTACGTGTTCGCCCTGTACCGGCACAACACCAGCTTCGAGAGCATGTCCGACATCCTCGGCTCACTCCACAACGTCGCCGCCGTCGCCGCCGCCCTGCAGCAGTCGCTCTGAGCACCGCCGCAGCCGCATTGGGCCGCGCGGCGTCACTGCACGGCAGCGCGAAGTCAGGAGATCGATCTCCCGCACCGGAGAGGACAGCAACATGTG
>CAYQZO010000507.1:0-1638 GCA_964421925.1 uncultured Acidimicrobiaceae bacterium | reverse complement strand
GACGCGGATCTCGTGACGTTGCCGAGGTGGAAGGCCCCGCGGATGAGCCGGTTGACGCAAGGCCTCCCGGAATCCCCCAGGACCGGAGATAGCGCTCAGCGAGCAGATGGCGCAAGACGTGGATGTGGTGCTTGCGGTGTCCAAGGAGCTCCGCTCCCACGTCCTCGAGGAGTCGCGACCTGGTTGGCCGGGCGGCACAGCGCCCCTCGTCGGTGCAGGCGCAGGGTCGGTGTACGACGTGATCCGCTGTGCGGAGAACAGGCCGCCTGCCAAGCCTCGCTGTGACACTGCACGCGCACGGCGCTCCGCCGGTGCCGACCAGAGCGCCTACTCCATGTCCTCGAGCTCCTTGTGCCGCGTCTCGGGCACGAAGCGCACCACGAAGATCAGCGAGCCGAGAGCCATCAGGGTGTAGAAGCCGTAGGCGAACCCGAGGCTGAGGGCGGCCATCGCCGGGAACGACGTGGAGATGGCGAAGTTGGCCAGCCACTGGGCGGCGGCCGCAACGCCGAGCGCCAGCCCGCGGATCCGGTTGTTGAACATCTCGCCGAGCAGGACCCAGACGCCCGGGCCCCAGGACATCCCGAAGAAGACCACGAAGAGGTTCGCGGCGACGAGCGCGACGGGGCCGGCGGCTCCCTGGAGCACGGGCTCGCCGTCGACCACGGCCGCCTGGCTGAACACCCAGGCCATGGTGCCCAGGCTCAGGAACATGCCGGCGGAGCCGATCATCAGCAGGCGCCGGCGGCCGATGTGGTCGATGAGCGCGATCGCGACGAGGGTGACGGCGATGTTGGTGATCGAGGTGATCACCGTCTGGGTCAGCGCGTCCTCCTCGGTGAAGCCGACGGCCTGCCACAGCGTCGAGGAGTAGTAGAAGATCACGTTGATCCCGACGAACTGCTGGAAGACCGACAGCGCGATGCCGACCCACACGATGGGGAGCAGGCCGGTGCCGGGCTTCCTGAGCTGCGACCACGACGACTGCCGGTCGCGCTTGAGGGTCCGCTTGATCTCGGTGATCCGCTCGTCGACGCCACCCTTGAGGACGCTGGAGAGCACTCGGCGGGCGCGGCGCTCCTTGCCGAGGCGGATCAGGTAGCGCGGCGACTCGGGGATGGTGGTGGCGAGCAGGCCGTAGGCGAGCGCCGGGACCAGCTCGGCGAGGAACATCCAGCGCCAGGCGTCGAGGCCGAACCACAGCGGCTGGTTCGAGCCGTCCGCGGCTCCGGCGAGCGCGTAGTCCGACAGCAGCGCGACGAAGATGCCGATCACGATGGCCAGCTGCTGGAGGGACCCCATGCGGCCGCGGACCTGGGCGGGGCTGATCTCGGCGATGTACGCCGGGGCGATGACCGAGGCTGCGCCGACCCCGAGCCCGCCGATCACGCGCCACAGGATCATGTCGGTGGGCCCGAAGGCGAGGCCGGAGCCGATGGCGGAGACGGTGAACAGGCCGGAGGCGACGAACATGACGCGCAGGCGCCCCCACCGGTCGGCGAGGTGGCCTGCGAGATAGGCCCCGGCCATGCAGCCGAGCAGGGCGGAGGAGACGACGAAGCCGGTGAGGCCCGGGCCCATGGCGAAGTCGTCGCGCATGGGGTTGACCGCGCCGTTGATGACCGCGGTGTCGAAGCC
>CAYQZO010000506.1:0-1643 GCA_964421925.1 uncultured Acidimicrobiaceae bacterium | reverse complement strand
TCGTCTGGCGGCGTACTCATCATGAGTGCGGTCATCATCGGCCTCGCGGTCGGGCTGGTGATCCTGGTGGGCACCCTGTACACGGTGCGGGTCATCTCCATGGGGCCACCGCCGGAGCCGGATCCCGACGCGGTGCATGAAGTGGAGGCCAACTACCGGTGCATCGTGTGCGGTATGCGCCTGACGGTCACCCACCTGCAGGATGCAGCGGCCGAGGCGCCCAAGCATTGTCGGGAGGAGATGGAACCGGTCTAGACGGTCATCGCCCAGCCCTCGTCGGTCAGCTCGTAGCCGCGGCGGTGCAGCTCGGCGGCGGCATGCTCGTGGCGAACGGCGTAGTCGTAGGCGTGGGCGGGAGGTTCCTGGCCCCGGGAGGGGTCACGATCTTGTCGGCGTGGGTCAATTCCCACTCGTCGACGAGCTCTTCGTCGGACATCTCCTCATGTGGCTTGTGCATCTCACCTCCTCCCTGAGGCGCTGATGTCACGCTCCACGTGCGAAACAGACTACGACTGAATCGGCTCCGCACCGGGGGTTTTGAAGGGAATTACAACGATGTAGTTTTCCACATCTGTGGAGAGCGCTGTTGACAACCCGTCAGCGGTAGTTGAGCGTCATGCCGAACCCGACGGCGATGAGGCCGAGTCCGCCGAGGAGCCACTTGGAGTCGGTGCCCCCGGGGAGCAGGTTGGCGTAGTTGGCCAGGATGAGAACCAGGCCGAGCGCCATCAGCCCGAACATGGTCGCCACGTACCAGGCGGGCGACGGGCCCTTCTCGTCGACCTGGGAGGCAGCCGGGTTCTTGGGCGGGGTGGGCCGCTTCTTCGCCTTCTTGCGGCCTTTGGACTTGGGCATGGGCCGAGGGTAGCTGCCGCGGCAGCCCACCGGTAGCCTGACCCGATGCGGGTTCTCGTCGTCGACAACTACGACTCGTTCACCTACAACCTGGTCCAGTACCTCGGTCAGCTCGGAGCAGACCCGGTGGTGACCAGGAACGATGAGATGACACCAGCCGAGGCGGTTGCGCTTCGACCCGACCGGCTCGTGATCTCCCCCGGACCGGGGGTGCCCGAGGATGCCGGCGGCTCCATCGAGTTCATCCGCACCCTCGGCCCGGAGGTGCCGACCCTCGGGGTCTGCCTCGGCCATCAGGCCGTCGTCGCCGCCTACGGAGGCACGGTCGGGCCCGCGCCCGAGCCCCGCCACGGCAAGACGTCGGTGATCACGCACGACGGCAGGGGGGTGCTCGCCGGGCTCCCCGATGGCTTCATCGCCACCCGGTATCACTCGCTCGCCGCGGTGGAAGTGCCCCCGGTCCTCGAGGTCACCGCCACCTCGGAGGACGGCGTGATCCAGGGGGTGCGCCACGTCGAGCATCCCGTCGAGGGGGTCCAGTTCCACCCGGAGAGCATCATGACCGAGGTGGGCATGGATCTGCTCGCCAACTTCGTGGCCCGGTAGGTCAATCGGCCACGGAGACCACTCCGGTGGCATCGTCGATCTCGAGGAGCCCTTCCTCGATGAGCTCGTCCACCGCCAGGTCGACGGCATCCTCGGAGTAGCCGGTCCGGCCCGCCAGCTCCTCGATCGAGACCGGGGAGGCCACGACGGTGCGCACGATCGCCCCCCGCAGCTGGCGCACC
>CAYQZO010000505.1:0-1644 GCA_964421925.1 uncultured Acidimicrobiaceae bacterium | reverse complement strand
CCAGCCACATCCTGGCCGAGGTGGAGGCCCTGTGCGACCGGGTCAGCATCATCCGCGACGGCGTCATCGTCGAGTCGGGCAGCCTCGCCGATCTGCGGCACCTCACCCGGACCTCCGTGTCTGCCGAGCTGGCGAGCTCCCCGTCCGGCCTCGACGCGCTCCCGGGAGTCCACGCCCTGTCGGTCAGCGACGGACGGGTCGACTTCGAGGTCGACTCCGACAAGATGGACGAGGTGATGCGCCACCTTGCCGGGCTCGGGATCAAGGACCTGATCAGCCATCCGCCGACGCTCGAAGAGCTCTTCCTCCGCCACTACCAGACCGAGATCACGCCGTGACCACCCTGGTCGGAACCGGCAAGGTCGTCCGCCTCATCTTGCGGCGCGACCGGTCGCTCCTCCCGGTCATGGTCGCCTCGGCGTTCCAGGGGCTCTACCCCACGCTCGAGTCACGCCTGGAGTTGATGGGGACGATCATCACCAACCCCAGCCTCAACGCCATCCTTGGCCCGCTCTACGACCCTTCGATCGGGGGCCTCACCGTGTGGAGGATCGGGACGATCGGCGGCATCTTCGTGTCGCTGATGGCGGTGCTCACCGTGATCCGGCACACCCGGGTCGAAGAGGAGACCGGCCGCCGCGAGCTGCTGGGATCGACGGTGGTGGGGCGCCACGCGCCCCTCACCGCCGCCCTGCTGGTCGTGGCCGGAACCGGGCTGGTCATCGGCATCCTGATCGCCATCGGCTTGATCGCCCTGGGGGAGGCGGCCGCCGGATCCATCGCCTTCGGGCTGGGCTGGGCGCTGGTGGCGGTCGCCTTCGCCGTCGTCGGCGGTTTGGCCGCCCAGCTCACGGCCAACTCGGGAGCAGCTCGCGGCATCGCCATCGCGGTGATCGCGGTGGCCTTCCTCCTCAGGATGGCCGGGGATGGAAACGAGGACATCGGCTGGCTGTCCTGGCTATCGCCCTACGGCTGGTTCACCAGGATGCAGGCCTACGCCGACGAGCAATGGTGGGTGGTGCTCCTCTTCCTGGCGTTTGCTGTCGTCGTCGGTGGCGCCGCCTACTGGCTGTCGGCACATCGCGATGTTGCCGCCGGTGTCTTCGAGCCCCGGCCGGGTCCGGCGACGGCTTCGCCGAGCCTGAGCTCGCCACTCGGTCTCGCCTGGCGGCTGCAGCGCGCGTCGCTGCTCGGCTGGACCGTCGGCCTGGTGCTCTTCGGCCTGGTGTGGGGCGCTCTCGGTGACACCGTGACCCAGATCTTCGACGAGAACCCCACCTTTGCCGACATCTTCGAGCGGCTCGGTGGGGGACAGGCCCTCATCGACATCTTCTTCTCCGCGGCCATGGGGCTCGCCGCCTACATCGCAGCCGCCTATGCGGTGCGCACCGCGTTACGGCTTCGCACCGAGGAGGAGGGCATGCGCGCCGAGCCGGTGCTGGCCACGGCCACGCCCCGTCTCAACTGGGCGGGGAGCCATCTGGTGTTCGCCCTGGCCGGCCCCGTGATCATGATGACGCTCGCCGGCGCCGTCGCCGGACTCGTCTACGGGGCGACTATCGGCGAGTTCGGCGGCCCGGTGCCGAGGCTCGTGGAGACGGCCATGCTCTCGCTGCCGGCGGTGTGGGTCGTGGTCGGCATCGC
>CAYQZO010000504.1:0-1658 GCA_964421925.1 uncultured Acidimicrobiaceae bacterium | reverse complement strand
TCGATCTTGGGTCTCGGGATGTCCAGGGCGCGCGCCGCTTCGTAGTGGAGATTCATGCAGTAGGTGCAGTTGTTGATCTGGGAGACCCGGAGCCGGAGTAGCTGGGCGAGCCGGGCGTCGACGGTCAGCTCGGCGGTATAGCCGAAGGCGTCGGCAAGCTGTCGGGAGATGCTGTGCAGGTCCTCGTTGTCGGTGGCGTCGAACCGCCGGCTCTCGATGACGACTTCCTCGGGTTCCATGCTGAGCCTCCCCGTCTTGCCTTCCGATCGAGCCTACGCAGGGTCGCCCTAGGGTGACCGTTGGACTGCCTCGTGAGCGTTGAGTTGGGGTCGTGGTCTGGATAGGAACGAGCGGCTGGAGCTACCCGCACTGGAAGGGCCGCTTCTATCCCAAAGACGTGCCACAGAAGGAGTGGCTTCGGTACTACTCCCAACACCTCCGTAGCGTCGAGATCAATGCCACCTTCTACCGCCTGCAGCAACCGGAGCGGGTCGCCGGTTGGGCCGCCTCGGTGCCCGACGACTTCCGATTTGCCTACAAGGCGTCCCGCTACCTGAGCCACACCAGAAGGCTCGTCGAGACCGGCGGCCTCGATCGGCTGCTCGCCAGCATCGTCCCGCTGGGCGCCAAGCGAGGACCGATGCTGCTCCAGCTCCCACCTGCCTTCCCCGCCGACCCGGAGCGGCTCTCCGCCTTCCTCGACTCCTTTCCGGCGGGCTGTGCGGTTGCGGTGGAGTTCCGCGATACGACTTGGTTCGTGCCCGATACCGAGGAGGTGCTCCGTCGCCACGGAGCGGCGCTGGTGCAGAGCGACTACCCGGGCGCCGAGTCCCCCGAATGGGACACGGCGGCCTTCCTCTACATTCGTCGCCACGGCACCGGCGGCCGATTTGCCGGTCGCTACGGCCGGCAGGAACTGAATGTGTTGGCCGACCGGCTGGCGGCCTCGGCACGAGGGGGTTACTGCTACTTCAACAACGACGCCGAGGCGGCCGCCGTGCACGACGCACTCGAGTTGACCGAGTTGGTGCACACCCAGAGTTGAGTCGAATTCCTCTGTCCGCCGCCCGATCTGCCCCATATCGTGACGATGATGAGGTTCACCCCGTCGTCGGCCGCAGGCTCAGGTGGAGCCGGGTGCCTCGTCGAAGGGAGCCCCGCGGCGTGCGCCACGGGGCATCGGTGACACCAGGGGGCACGATGCTCGTCGTCGACGCGTCACACATCAGGGAACTGGCCAATTGGGAGGATGGGTGGTGTGTCTCCGCCTTCCTGCCGCCACACGCCGTGGAAGGGAAGGAGGGTGGCGACGCGCTCCGGTTGAACAACCTGCTGCGAGAGGCCGAACACGACCCCGTCGAGCTGGGCATGCGGGGGCCCGCGGCGGACCAACTCCTATCCGGGATGACCCCCCGCGAGCTCGGCGACCCGAGATCGAGTGTGTTCCACCGGGCCGGGGTGGCCCTTTTCGCTGCTCCTGGTCGCCAGCGCAGCTACCCGCTTGTTGGAGAAGCTCCGGCGTTGGTGACGGTCTCCCACCGCTTCCACCTGAAGCCGTTGCTTTGGATGCTCGAGCACGACCTTCGCTTCGCCGTGCTGGTGGTGACCCGGGGTTTCACCCGGCTCTATGGCGGTGACGCGGCCGGGCTGTCGCCGAT
>CAYQZO010000503.1:0-1660 GCA_964421925.1 uncultured Acidimicrobiaceae bacterium | reverse complement strand
AGCCGGAGGCGCTCGTCGCCGCCATCGCATCGTTTCTCGACGAGAGAGGAGCCGCATGAAGCGCGTTGGAGTCGTGGGACTGGGGATCATGGGGACGGCCTTCTCGTCCAATCTGCTCGGGGCCGGATTCGAAGTGGCGGGCTACGACATCGCTGCCGATCGAATCGAAGCGCTGGAAGCGGCGGGCGGGATTCCAGAGGAGTCGCCGGCGGCCGTCGCCGCCCGCAGCGACGTGGTGATCACCGCTCTGCCCTCGGTGGCCGCCCTGGAAGAAGTTGTGTCGGGTGACGAAGGGCTCGTGGAGGGCGCCCATCCCGGGCTCACCGTGATCGAGATGAGCACATTCCCCCTGGAGGCCAAGGAGGCGGCGCGAGCGGCGCTCGAGGCGGAGGGAGTCGCCGTCATCGACGCTCCCGTCAGCGGCACCGGTCTGGAGGCGGCCGCTGCGGCGGTGGTCATCTACGCCAGCGGCGATGCGGACACGATCGAGGACACCGCACCGGTCCTCGCCGCGATCGGGAAGCAGACCTTCGATCTCGGCGCCTTCGGCAACGGGTCGATCATGAAGTTCCTCGCCAACCTGCTGGTCTCGGTCCACAACCTCGCCACCGCCGAGGCGTTCGTCCTCGGGATGCAGGCCGGCCTCGACCCGCAGCAGATCCTCGACGTGCTCTCCGCCGGTGTCGGCAGCTCGCGGATCCTCGAGATCCGCGGCCCGATGATGGTGGCCAACGCCTACGAGCCGCCGGCGGCGCGCCTGCAGATGTTCATCAAGGACGTCACCGTCATCGGTGACTTCGCCCGCAGTCTCGGGGTGCCCACCCCGCTCCTCGACGCCTCGCTGCCCCTGTACGAAGAGGCCGTGGCGTCCGGGCTCGGTGAGGCCGACGCCGCCGCGCTCTGTGCGCTGCTGGAGGAGCGGGCCGGGATGGTCAGGTAGCGCCCGCCGTGCAGATTCCCATGCAAGGGGCTGGGGTGTTCTTCTATAGTCTGCATAACCAGCGGGTTTCGCTGGATCGATGAGGAGGACACATGGCAAGACGGGCAATGGCATTCCTGGTCGTCTTACTGGCGCTCGCCCTGGTGGCGGCCGCCTGCGGCGACTCGGACGATACGACGACCACAGCAGGTGAGGCGACGGCAACGACGGTCGATCCCGATGTGCCGCGGGTGATCCGATTCGCCTTCGCACCGGATCCGGTCTGGGACTACCTGATCGACTCCGGCATCCGTGAGGAGATGGAGACCGAGGCGAACATCGCCATCCTCGATTCGGCGACCTGGAACGAGGTCGGCGTCTATGCCGGCGGCAATGCGGACATCATGTCGGTCGGCGACTTCGAAGTGCCGATCATCGAGACGGAGTTCGGCATCCCGAGCACGATCTTCGGGAAGTACAACATCGACCGGAGCATCGCGGTGGCCTCCCCCGACCACCCCGAGTACACGTCGCTCGCCGACTGTGAGGGGCAAACGGTGGCGGTCTGGGACACGCTGTCCTCGACGACCATCTGGGGAGTGCTGGCCAACGAGCTGCACGGTCTCGACTTCAGGGTCGATGGGGGTGACTTCGAGCTGGTGCTCGTGGATCACACCAACACGGCGAACCAGGCGGCAAACGGTGACACGGACTGTGCCATCGTCCTGCCCGATTTCGCCG
>CAYQZO010000502.1:251-1663 GCA_964421925.1 uncultured Acidimicrobiaceae bacterium | reverse complement strand
TCGAGGATCTCGTCGCCGCCGAGGCGCCCATGGAGATTCGGATCGGAGCGACGCCCGTTGCCGTGCTCATGCGCACGCCCGGCCACGACGAGGATCTGGCGCGCGGCTTTGCCCTCACCGAGAGCATCGTGGTCCACCCGCACGAGCTCGAAGGAGTCTCCCGAGTCGGGGAGGACGCCGAGGATGCCCGCTACACGCTCGACTTCGCCGACGGCGTTGCAGTCGACCCCGATCGATTCAAACGCAACCTGTACACCACCTCCTCGTGCGGGGTGTGCGGAAAGGCCTCGATCGACGCGGTGCGGATCGCCGCCGCCTCACCCCCGCCGGGGCCGCGCATCCCGGGTGAGTCTCTCGCCGGGCTCGCCGACGCGATGCGCTCCGCCCAGGCCGGTTTCGATGCCACCGGCGGCCTGCACGCCGCCGCCCTGTTCGGACCGGGCGGCACTCTCGAGGTGCTGCGTGAAGACATTGGTCGACACAACGCGGTCGACAAGGCGATCGGGGCTGCCTCCCACAACGCATGGCCCCTCGGTCAGTACCTGCTCTTCGTCTCCGGGCGGGTCTCCTTCGAGATCGTGCAGAAGGCAGCCGTGGCCGGCATACCGATCGTCGCCGGAGTGTCTGCCGCGTCCTCCCTCGCAGTCGATCTCGCCCAGGAGCTCGGGCTCACCGTCGTCGGCTTCGTCCGGGACGAAACGTTCAACGTCTACTCGGGAGCCGAGCGCATCTCCTGAGATCGCTTGGCCCGCACCGAGATCCCGCCCATCATGGCCCGGGCGTTGACCCGCAGGTCGGGCTCTTCGCCACCGGCGGGCGTGGCCGAATTGTCGGCGCCGCCCATGAACACCTCGGCGTTCAGCTCCACCTTCCAGTCCTCGGGCACCACGACGTCGATGCCTCCGGCCAGGGCGCGCAGGTCCAGCGTTGCCGTTCCCTCGGGCTTGGCGTCGGTGAGGTCGATCTCGATGCCCCCGGCGACCGCGGTGCCGGATCCGGTCCGCAACGCCTGAGAGCGGCTTGCGAACTCGACGCCGTCCATGGCGGCGACCAGGGCGAAATCCTCCGACTCGGCGTCCCCGTAAGTGGGGAGCCGCTTCCGTGCGATCAACGCGGTCACGATGATGACCGCGTTGAAGGCCAGGAAGAACAGGGCAAGCCGTTTCAGCAGCTTCTTCATGCGGGCCACGGTACCCGCCCCAGGGTGCCGTCGAATCGTCGGGTGCGTCTGGAGGACCATATATTGTGCCTCCAGACGCACGCGATCGAGCGGGAGGTGGTCTCGCCCGCTACCGGGCCGCCTCCAGCGGGGTCTCCACGTCGGCGATGCCCCAGCGTTGGGTGGCAGCGACCGCTCCGAGCACGAGCAGCCCGCCGAGGATCTGGACGATCGACAGATGCTGGTCGAGCAG
>CAYQZO010000502.1:0-241 GCA_964421925.1 uncultured Acidimicrobiaceae bacterium | reverse complement strand
GGGCTCGGCGGTGGCGATGACCCCGACGATCCCCGATGCCACCCTTTGCAGGGCACCGAAGGAGGCGAAGAAGGGAACCGCGGTGCCCAGGACCCCGACCCAGAGCAGCTCGGCCCACACCCGCCCCGAGAGCTCCGTGGGGAAACTCCACACCGGCTGTACCACGGCCCAGAACACAGCGGCGAACACGAACCCCCAGGTCATCACGGTGACGAGCGGGTACCGGTGGGTGAGCGCCTCC
>CAYQZO010000501.1:1368-1669 GCA_964421925.1 uncultured Acidimicrobiaceae bacterium | reverse complement strand
CTCGGCGCCGACGGAGTCTCGGATGTGATGCCCGGCTCGGATCCCGACTGGCCCATCCCGATCCACATGTGCGCGCTCGTGGGCATGGGCGTGCACCTGCTGGACAACCTCCGCCTCGACCTCCTGGCCGACGCGTGCGCTGAGCGCGGGCAGTGGGAGTTCCTGTTCGTCGTCGCTCCGCTCCAGATCGGTGGCGGGACCGGATCACCAGTCAACCCCATCGCCGTCCTCTAGGCACGAGGGTGACGGATGCTCCGCGCTCGAAGCGACGTGACTGCGGCAGCGTTGTCCCTGGCCTGGT
>CAYQZO010000501.1:0-1358 GCA_964421925.1 uncultured Acidimicrobiaceae bacterium | reverse complement strand
TGAGCTCCTTGGCGGTCACGTCGATCGGGGTGCCGACGGTGGACACGACCGAGAAGAACGCGAGGACGGCGCCGTCGACATCGAACTGGAGGTCCACGACAGGCATCGGGGGCGCGCTGATGTCGGGCGCCGCGAGGAGGTCGGCGACGTCGGGCCGTGACCGGAGCGCCACGACCAGCTCGGCCGAGGCGGGATCGAACACGCCGCCCACAGCCTCGTGGCGAGCCCGCTCCAGGAGCGCAGGGACCACCCGCTCCCAGTTGGCGATGCGGTCGCGCACGGGGCCGGGCTCGATCACCAGGCGGAGCACGTTCGCCTCGGCGGGCATGGGCTGCGGCGCGAAGAGCCGGCCGAACAGCCGCGCCGCTCCTGTGTTGGCCCGCTGCAGGTTCCACCCGCGGTCCATGATCACGGCCGGGAACGGCTCGTGTTGGGCCAGCATCGAGGACAGCGCCTTGTCGACGCGCTCCATGACGGGGCTGGTCAGAGGCTCGAGCGAGTACAGCGGCGCGAAGCCGGCGGCGAGCAGGAGCTGGTTGCGCTCGCGGAGCGGCACGTCGAGCGCCCGCGCGAGGCGCACCACCATCTGCCGGCTGGGTTGGGCCCGACCAGTCTCGACGAAGCTCATGTAGCGAGGTGTGGTACCCGCGTCACTTGCCAAGTCGAGCTGGCTCTTGCCTCGGAGGGAGCGCCAGTGCCGCAGCAGGTCGCCCAGCTGACCGTTGACGACCGGGACGGGCGAGGACACGGCCTGACGCTACGACAGGTCCCCGTCCGACGTCCCTTCCCCGCTCGGGAATCGTCACGCGACCCCGACGCCGTCACGCTGGCCGGGTCCCACCCGTCCTCACTGGAGGAACCCGTGCACCTCGCCATCCATACCCTCGACGACGCCCCGGCCGACGCCCGCACCCTGCTGGAAGGCATCGCCTCCGACCTCGGCCTCGTCCCCAACCTGGCCGCCGCCGCGGCGGCGTCCCCCGCGCTGCTCGCCGGGTTCGACGGACTCCGCCGAGCAGTCGCCGCCACCGAGCTCGATCCCGTGCTACGGGAGGTCGCCGGACTCGCGGTCGGCGTCGCGGTGGACAACCACTACGGCGTGGCGTTCCACTCGACCATGCTGGCCGGCCTCGGCGTCGACGAATCCGACATCACCGCCATGCGCCATGGCCAAGCGCCGTCCGATGCGACCCAGGCAGCAGTCCACGACCTGGCCCGGGACATCGTGGCCGGCCGCGGCAACGTCCCGGATGCTGTCGTCGACCGCGCCGCCAAGGCCGGCCTCGCGACCGAGGCGATCCTCGGGATCCTTCTCGAATGCACCTTCGCCGGCCTCGTGGGCATGATCGACAACCTCG
>CAYQZO010000500.1:0-1672 GCA_964421925.1 uncultured Acidimicrobiaceae bacterium | reverse complement strand
GTTCGACGAGTGGTTCGCCGGCACCGAGGAGCGCCCTCCGGAGCTCATCGTCGATCTGACCGAGGTGAAGGCATCGCTCACCGCCGACCCCGAGGCGTTGTTCCTCGTCGCCGACCTGGTCGGCGCCAAGCAGGTCGACGGCAGCGTTGCCGTCGCGTTGGCCGGCGTCCCGAACCAGGTCGAGCTCTTCTCCGAGCAGACGGACTCCGAGTTCCCCCAGGGCGCCTACACGATCAGAGAGGTCGTGGCGACGGCACACTCGGGGCGCCAGATGATCCCGATTGCGCTCGTCGTAGCGTTTGCCCTGTTCGTCCTGCTCGCTCGTTCCGGTGAGCGGCTGCGGTCGGGTGGTCGCATCCTGATCGTGATCGGCGTTCCGCTGCTGGCCGCTTCGCTGCTGATGCCGATGGCCGCGGCCAGGCTTGCCGTGGACACCGTCTCCGAGCTCCCCATCGAGCCCGCCGCCCTCGAATCTTTCCTGTCGTGGATGCTCGAGCCGGTTCGACTCATCGGGATCGCAGTCGTGGCCGCCGGGCTCGCCGCAGTCGTGGTCGCGTTCGCAATCGATCGGCTTCAGAGCCGCACCGTCTGAGGGCGGCACCCCCGGCCGGTGCGATACAATCACTACTCGACCGGGCGCTTAGCTCAGCGGCAGAGCGCTGCCTCGACACGGCAGAGGTCACTGGTTCAATCCCAGTAGCGCCCACCAAGCAGACTCCTTGCGGCGCAAGGGGTCTGCTGCGCGTCGGGAATTATTGAAGTGCCTGGGACACCAGGCTCAACCCCGCGCCAGCCACGGTGGCGGGAATCTGTTCATCGACGACGACTCCATCTTCGAAGACGACATCGACCGGCTCGGTACCGCTGGAGTCACCAAAGGGTGCAACCCGCCGACCAACACGATGTACTGCCCCAACGATTACGTCACCCGCGGACAAATAGCCGCATTCCTCCACCGCGCATTCGGATAGGCCAGCCACCTCAGCATCGTGGTCTCATGCGTGCCGACGGTTCGCCCTCCCGGGCGACTACGCGCCCGGACCCCACCGACACGGGCCAGATGCCTGTGGGGTCCGGCGCGGCGGGACCCATAGCCTGGCGAAGGAGAATCGGGACCCCCTGCACCGCCCCGCCACCACAGGGAATCCTACCTGGAGGTGTCGGTGTCGTCGCAGCCGTTCTGGTGGAGGGGGGTGCGGTGAAGTGAAGGCCACCCCGTGGCCGATAGATGTAGCAGGGGCGGAGAGGGGCCGGAGGACAGGGGGGTCGAAGAGCGCTGCTTGAAGCGGTCGACGATCCCCGGCCCTCCTCCTCCCTACCTCACACACCGCGCCTGATCGTCGGCAGGTGGGAGATGAAGGCGAACTCTTGGCAGCATCTCAGGGCGTGCGGGTTAGCTGCTCTGGGTGAGCATCCGTCGGCGAGCGCCCCAAATGGCCAGCGCGAGGCCCACCACAGACAACATCACCATGGAGCCAACAACCAGCCAGGTACCACCCCCGCTCCCGCCGATGACGACGGGCGGGTCGCCGGGCAGGTACCTGACTTCGACGACATCGCCAACTGCGCTGTCTCCTGGAACGCCCACCGTGAGGACCCAGTCCCTGCCGTCGGCCGAGGTGAACGCAACGTCAGCCTCAGAACATCTGCTCTCAAGCCCGCAGGCACGCGT
>CAYQZO010000499.1:0-1682 GCA_964421925.1 uncultured Acidimicrobiaceae bacterium | reverse complement strand
AGATGACGACGACTCGGAAGAGGGCGCAGGTTCCGCCTCACCCGGGAAGTCCGGCAACGCCCCGGGTCGGCACAAAGACAAGTAATCCCTACCGGATTACGGGTCGACCAGGGGCGCGACCGTTCCAGGCGCTCCCCTGCGCGGTGGTTCACCCGCCTCACAGCTACGTGTCGCTCATGGATTACCTGGTCGACCAACCCAAGGGTCACACAAGGAAGAGGCCTCTCGATGCTGAGGCCGGGGGTCTGCATCTCCTCTCCCGTAACGATCGCCTCGTAGACGTTGACCCGGCCCTGTTGGTGAAGGAGCCCCCACCCTTCGAGGTTCGACGGTTGCCTGATTCTCGCCCTTGGGTCACTCGATGACCACGTGGAGACACAACGGGCCTCCTTCGGCACCTGCTCCCAAGGGCAAGCCGTCGCCGAGCCCGGCGGCGTAGCTCCGGACTCAACCAGACGAAGGTCGAGCCCGATACCAGGGCGATGACCGCGCTCAAGGCTTCGACTGCTCCACCCGAGGACTTCGCCGCGCTCGACCGCCAAGTTCGCAACCTGTACCGCACCGGGTGGGTGGTCATCGCCGTCGCCGTGCTCATCGCCGGCTTCATCGCCCATCAGCTGGTGCTCACCTCGTGGCTGGCCCGGGCGAACCAGAACGAGTTAGAAGCCGCGGCCGAGAGCCGCTTCGCCGCCGTTGAGATCACCGAGGTGCTCTATCCGCCGCCCCTGACCGCGGAGCCAACATCACCGCAGGGCGATGGAACGCCCGAGGACGTTGACGCGCAGCCACGCCGGGGCACGCTACTGGTGGAGCCACTGCCCGCGGCGTCGGAGGCGTTTGCCATCATCACCGCCCCCACGCTCCCCAACCTCCGTGAGGGATGGACGGTCGTGGAGGGCGTCGGCTCCGCCCAGCTCAGGACCGGCGCCGGCCATCTGCCGACGAGCCCGCTGCCGGGGATGCCGGGGAACGCAGTGATCTCCGGGCACCGCACCACGTACGGGGCCCCGTTCAACCAGCTCGACGAGCTTTCCCCCGGTGACCTGGTCAAGGTGAAGACGGCGACCGGAGTCCACACTTACGTGGTGCGGCAGTCCATCGTGGTCGACCCTCGCGAGGTTTGGGTGGCCGAGCACCGGGACGGAGCATGGCTGACCCTGACCACCTGCCACCCCGAGTTCTCGGCGCGACAGCGTCTCGTCGTCTTTGCCGAGCTCGCGGGTGGCCCCAACTGGGAGGCGATCTACAGATGAGACTCTGGTTCGAGGACGCGCTCGGCCGGAGCAGGTGGCCGTGGTGACGGTGGTCGGCATCGTCGGCGGCAGCCATTCGTGTTCTGCGACGTGGGTGGGGCCTTCTTCGACAGCGGCGGCGCGGTTGGGTGTAACCCGCGCACATAGGTCGAGCGACATCTCAAGGTATCTGGCGATCTGCCGATTGTGAGACTGCCAGGAAGCCTCAACGAGAGTCGGGCACCTCGATGCACCGCACGTGGAATACGAGACCGCTGGTCAGCCTCGCCCTGCTTGCCACGATCGCGTCGGTCGTGGTCGTGTCCAACCCGCCGCGGGCCGCGGCGGCGCCGTCGTTTACCGTCGAGCCGATCACCTGGAACGTGATCGGCCTGGACAGCAACAACGTCACCGACGGGCCCGACCTTTTCCCGGTCGGGGTCCGAGTGT
>CAYQZO010000498.1:0-1691 GCA_964421925.1 uncultured Acidimicrobiaceae bacterium | reverse complement strand
TCGAAGTCGGCGACGGCGAGCCAGGGCAGGATGAACGAGATCGCCACCAGGATCGTCGCCACCATCGACATCACGGGGAGGGCGAGGAGCTCCTTGTCGGCCTGGAGCACCTTCCACGAGGCCTTGGCCAATTCGATGGTGTTGGAGATGCGTCCCATCGTTGCTACCTCGGCAGATTATGCATGGGAGTTCAGGAAAACCTCGACGGCTGGTTCGGCGAGGGTGCCTTCCGGTCCAGCGCATACACCTTGATGGGCCGGGACACCCCGGCCAGCGTGATCTCGTCGACGGGCTCCCCGGTCACCGTCCCCTCCGCCTTCATCATGGTGCGGTCGGTCACCAGGATCTGGCCGGGCTCGGCCCGATCGGCGAGGCGGGACGCCAGGTTGACCTCGTTGCCGAGCACGGTGTAGTCGGAGCGCGCCGGGGAGCCGATGTTGCCCACCGTCACCCACCCGCTGGCGATGCCGATGCCCACCTGGAACGATTCGCCGTAGCGGGCCGCCCAGTTGTCGGCGAACGCCTCCACCCGGTCCTGGATCTCGAGGGCCATCTTCACCGCCCGCTCTTCCTGGTCGGCCTGCGGGATGGGGTCGCCAAAGAAGACGAGCACCGCATCGCCCACGTACTTGTCCAGCGTCCCCCCGTGACGAAACACGATGTCGGTGACCTCGCTCAGGTACTCGTTGAGCTCCTCGACCAGCGCCTCGGGTTCCATCCGCTCTGCGAGCTGGGTGAAGCCCCGGATGTCAGCCATGAAGATGGTCAGGTACTTGCGGTTGGAGCGCAGGTCGATCTCGGTGTCGCCGTTGATGATCGACTCGGCGAGTTGGGGCGCCACGTAGCGGCGCAACCGGCTGGCCCGGTCCAGTTCCTCCGCCTTGCGCTGCACCGCGGCCTGCAGGTCGGCGTTGAGCAGCTGCAGCTCGGTCTGGGCGGCCCGGCGCTCGGCGTCGTAGCGGCGCAGGGCGTCGAAACCCCAGCCCACCACGATGGCGAAGACCCAGAACACCACGCTGCCCGCGGTGGGGACCAGGCCCCGCCCGTCGACTACGTGCACGACGATCTGTTCGATGGTGAGGGCGGTTGCGGCGAGCAGCGCGGCCCGAAGCCCTCCGCCGTAGGCGGCGACCACGATCCAGGAGATCAGCCAGCCGCCGTGGAACAGGTCTTCGGCGCCCGACACCGTGGAGGCCGCCCCCAGCAGCAGCGCCACGGTCCCGTCGGCGAGCACGAACCACAGGGTGCCCAGTTCCCTGGTGCGGAACCCGATGAACACCGTGAACGCCGTCCACACCGATCCAAGGACCGCAGCGGCGATGACGATAGAGCGGTTGGCCTCTTCGTCGCTCAACAGGGTGAGGGTGATGAGCAGCATCATCCACAGCCACCCCAGGATGCGAAACCCGACGACCACCCCGCGCAGCGTCGTATCCAGCCCGGTCCCGCGCTGGGGACGGCTCGACCAGAGCTTCACCATGGGGGGAATGTACCGTCGCGGCCCTCGCCCGGCACGCCGCCCCTCACGCCTACTCCGACCGGGACGACGCGGTGCTGCTCACCGATCGAGCTTCGGGCGCCGACATGCGTCTCTCCAGAACCACACCGTGCCAGACGAGGTCGCGATCACGGAAGACCACGTCGAAGCCGGCGTCGTTTGCGGTCTCCAGGATCGCCGTCGGAGAGTGGAC
>CAYQZO010000497.1:0-1694 GCA_964421925.1 uncultured Acidimicrobiaceae bacterium | reverse complement strand
GCCGCGGTCGCAGCCTATGTGTGGTCGCTGCTGCGCAAAGAGCAGTACGCCCTCCGCTTCAGCAACGTCGAGTTGCTCGACTCGGTCATGCCGGACCGGCCGGGGTGGCGTCGCCACCTGCCCGTGGTCGGAACGGTGCTCGCCATCGTCCTACTCGTCCTCGCCATCGCCCGGCCGGTGATGTCGCTCCCGGGAGCCGAAGAGGAGGCGACGGTGGTGCTCGTCATGGACGTCTCGATCTCGATGGAAGCACTCGACGTGCCGCCGAGCCGCCTCGGCGCCGCCAAGGAGGCGGCGCTCAGCTTCATCACGCTCGCTCCCGAAGACCTCAATGTCGGTGTGGTCGCGTTTGCCGGCATCGCGCTCGCCGCCCACCCGCCGAGCACCGATGACCGGAGCCTCGCTGCGGCTATCGAGCGGCTGACCGTCGCCGAACAGACCGCGGTGGGCGAGGGCATCTACGCCGCCCTCGACCTCCTCCAGCCAGACGAGCCCCTCGAGGAGGGCGCCGAGCCCCCGCCGGCGCACATCATCGTGCTCTCCGACGGTGAGTCGACCACCGGGCGCTCCGAGGTGGAGGCCGCCCGGGAGGCCGCTGTGCAGGGCGTCCCGATCTCCACGGTGTCCTTCGGCACCCCGGCGGGCGCCATCACCTACGCCGGCGAGCTCATTCCCGTGCCGGTGAACGAGGGCGCCCTTCGCCAGGTGGCGGAGATCACCGACGGCCACTTCTTCGAGGCGGCCTCCTCCGACGAGCTCGAGGAGATCCTGGATTCGGTCGGCTCTCAGATCGGCGTCACCACCGAGGAGCGCGAGGTGTGGGAGTGGTTCCTGGCGGCCGGGCTGGTGCTGATGGTGCTGGCCGCAGCCGGCTCGCTGGTCTGGTTCTCCCGGATCCCGTAGCTGCCACGACCGACCACCCCCTTAACCCGGGAAACCGCCCCCCGGAGGGGGCGGTTCCGTCGTTCCCGGTCGCAGGCCCGCTGTCTTGTCCTGATCTTCATCGGCCGATTGAGCCCTGTTTCTGGAGAGGTCGATCGGCCTAAATCCCTTGTCCTGTAAGGACTATGGGCCGATGCGACGGGTGACTAGTTCCCGGCGCTAGCCGCCGTGGTGCACGGCGTAGGAGACGCACTGTCCCTGGTTCTCGAAGGGGACGCCCTCGTTGGTTCCCAGCTCCGTCCAGCCGCCTTCGAAGCACTCGTGGTGATCGAAGAAGGTGTAGGTCGCCATGTCGAGCGGCGAGTTGATGACCACATCGGTGAAGGAGCCGCCGAGCGATCCGCCGAGAAAGGCGAGCCCGGTGATCACCATCATGGCGATGCAGGCGACCGCGATCGCGTACTCGCTCATGGCAGCGCCAACCTGGTCGTGGACCCTGGCCCTTGCCGCTGTCCACCGGCGCTGTATGTGCTTCAGGCCCCGCATGGCTCCTCCGATGCGGTCGTGCTCTCAACACGGTTGTTATCGGCAGATCACCGCCGACGTGCGAGGGGGCGATCGGCCTAAATCCCTTGCCCTGTAAGGGCTATGGGCCGATGAGAGGGGTAACTAGTCCTCGATCGGGGGTGAGGGAGGGTTTACCGATTGTGGCTCAGCATCCGGACCGCGTCGTAGGGCCACAGGAACATGCCGCGCAACGGCTCCCCCGTGCTCTGCGTGGCCCGTCCGGCGTCGGCGCCGGCCAGGTCGAG
>CAYQZO010000496.1:0-1700 GCA_964421925.1 uncultured Acidimicrobiaceae bacterium | reverse complement strand
CCTGCTCGCGTTCCCCCCATCGTGCGTAGGAGGCCGGGGCGACCTCGCGGAGGAGGGCCGGGATGTCGCCGGGGTCGGCACCGTCGCTCAGCCGCTGTGTCGCCGTCATCACCGCCGGGTACCAGGGTTCGCCGTCGCGACGGGCCAGGATGTCCCCGGTGTCGTCCACGATCGCGTCGAAGAGCATCCGGCTCGGTGCCACCAGGACGAGGGCGTGGATCCGGTCGGGGTGCGCGGCGGCGTACACCATCGCGGTGGTGCAGGCGGCCGAATGAGCCAGGATCCTCGCCGATTCGACGCCGAGGTGGACACGCAGCGCCTCGACGTCCTCGGCCAGCTGATCGAATCCGTAACCGGCCGGCGTGCCGGCCGGAGCCGACCCGCCCGTGCCGCGCATGTCGGGGACGACGAGCTCGAACCGACCGTCGAGGCCGGCGAGATCCTCGAGGTAGCGGGCGTCGGCGCCGGGACCGCCGGCGAGACAGATGACGGTCGGCCCTTCACCGAACCGTCGGTAGGTCAGGACCTCACCGTCGGTGCGACGCATCGAATGCTGCGCTTCCATGACCCCAATAGTGGCATCGATCACGGCCCGGGGTCGAGCACCTCGGGACGCGCCCGCTCCACCCTGATCCCCGCCACCAGGTTCACGACGGAGCCAACGATGAGCCCGAAGGCGGCACCACCCACCACGTCGAGGGGCAGGTTGGCACCCATGTACACCCGGGACAGGCCCACGACCAGAGCGATCGCGTACGCCGACCAGCGCAGCCAGCGAGGGAGATACGGGGAGAGAACGACGGCGATGGTGAACGCCACCGCGGTGTGCCCGGACGGGTAGCCCAGCCCGGTGAGCGGGACGTCGTAGCCGTACTTCACGCCATCGAGGAGGTCGCCGGGTCGTCCCCGATCCACCAGCTCCTTGAACACCTTCGATCCCGCCCAGGCGAACACCAGGCCGCCGGCGAGCAGAGTCAACGGCGGTCGCCAGTGGCGGACCAGCAGGAAGAGCACGACCGCGGCCGCCGGCACCGCAAGGGCCATCCCGGCCAGGCTGATCAGCCACAGCACCCACCCCCACCACGAGGTGAGGTCGTTGATGGTCCGGAACAGCGACACCTCCCAGGCGGCCGGTGGGTCGGTGGCGAGGATGGTGGCGAGGACAAGGACGACGAGCGACACAACGATCCGGACCAGTTCGAGACGCCAGCGCCGCAGCCAGGTCATCGCGGCGCAGCGTACCGAGTGAAGTGGTCCGGACGCGTATGGAGGTCCCGCCCCGGCGGGCGAGACCTCCATGCTTGCTCGGGGCGACGTCAGTCGGTGCCGACCACGTTGAAGGCCTCGTCGAGCTGGACGTCGATCTGGCGCCCGTTGTCGAAGGTCACCTCGACCTCGTAGTAGCTCTCCTCGTCACCGACCTCCGTCGCGGTCACCCGGCACGCGCCGAGGTAGTCGAGCGCCGCCTTCGAGGCTCGCTCCAGGTCGGGACCGGTGATCGGGATGTCCGGCCCTTCGGCGGCATCCTCGGCCGGGTCGTCGGCCTCCTGCTCGACCTCACCGCGGGTTCCACCGCTGTCGCTTGCTGCGGCCGCGACCGCCCCCACCGCGATCAGCGAGGCCAGCAGCGCGACCGCCATGATGAGGATCTTCCATCGGCTCTCCATGTCAGTGCCTCCTTTCGATCGCATACCGATTGT
>CAYQZO010000495.1:0-1707 GCA_964421925.1 uncultured Acidimicrobiaceae bacterium | reverse complement strand
GGCCGTCGTAGACGAGGTGCTCGTAGATCTCGTCGGTGAGCACCCACAGCCCGTGCTCGTGGGCCCAGCGGCCGATCGCCTCGACCTCGTCGCGGCGGTAGACCGCGCCGGTCGGGTTGGACGGCGAGTTGAAGAGCAGCACCTTGGTGCGGTCGGTCCGCGCCTGCTCGAGCTGCGCGGGCGTGACCTTGTACTCCTGGGTCTCGTCGGCGAGCACGTCCACCGGCACGCCGCCCGCGAGCCGGATCGACTCGGGGTAGGTGGTCCAGTACGGCGCGGGGACGATCACCTCGTCACCCGGGTCGAGCAGGGACGCGAACGCCTCGTAGATCGCCTGCTTGCCGCCGTTCGTCACCAGGACCTGTGCGGCCTCGACCTCGTACCCGGAGTCGCGACGGGTCTTGTCGGCGATCGCCTGCTTGAGCTCGGGGAGGCCGCCGGCGGGGGTGTAGCGGTGGTTGCGCGGGTCGCGGCACGCTCCGACGGCAGCCTCGACGATGTAGTCGGGGGTGGGGAAGTCGGGCTCGCCGGCGCCGAACCCGATCACCGGGCGTCCGGCCGCCTTGAGGGACTTCGCCTTCGCGTCCACCGCCAGCGTCGCCGACTCGGCGATACCGGCGATGCGGCGGGAGATGCGGCTTCCGGGCTGGGCGCTGGGAGTGGTGTCGGTCATGTCGCTATCGTTCCACTGACGGAGGCGGACCGACACCCGGGTCCGTGCCTCGCGTGGGCGGCGGGGGCCGCCGACGCGCGCCGGCTCCGGTCTCGGTTCGACTTACGTGGCGGGTCCCCGTAGAATCACCTGTCTGGTGGTTCTCACCGTTGGCTGTCATGCCCGCAATCGTCGCAACGCAGGTCTGGTTGTGTCGTGGCTCGGACAAGGCGCACGCGGGAGTCCGCCGTAGGGCACTAGCTCAATTGGCAGAGCATCGGTCTCCAAAACCGAAGGTTGGGGGTTCAAGTCACTCGTGCCCTGCAAGGCCTTCACGGGTCCGGCTCGTGAGGGAGTGAACAGGACAGCCGGCAACGACGGAAAGGGTGGAGGACGTGTCGGACAACCGCAGCGTCTCCTCGTCGAGTGACAGGCGCACGACGCCGATCACGTTCTACCGCCAGGTCGTCGCCGAGCTGCGAAAGGTCGTCTGGCCCACCCAGCAGCAGCTGATCACGTACTTCATCGTGGTGCTGGTGTTCGTGCTGGTCGTGATGACCATCGTGTCGTTGCTCGACCTGGGCTTCGGAAAGGCCATGTTCGCCATCTTCGGGGACTGACCCCGCCGACCCGGACCGGTGCACCCCGTGCACATCCAAGCGAAGGTGACTGATTGATCGTGTCGCAGCCGTACGACGAGAACCTCGACGGAACGCCCGAGGGCAACGAGCCCGCCGGGGGGCTCGTCGAGCCCGCCGGTGAGCCCACCGAGGCGTCGGCGCTGCTGGCGACCGATGCTTCGGAGGAGTCCGCGGCCGACGAGGCCGCCGAGGCGCCGGCCGCGGAGGCTCCCGCCGCCGAGACCTCTGCCGACGAGACCGCCGCCGACGAGGATTCCGGGCAGGACGTCGCGAGCGCACCGGCCGCCGAGGCCGAGGAGGACCCGCTCGAGGAGTTCCGCCGCGCCCTGTGGTCCAAGCCCGGCGACTGGTTCGTGGTGCACACCTACTCCGGCATGGAGAACCGGGTGAAGGCGAACCTCGAGAACCGCATCA
>CAYQZO010000494.1:0-1710 GCA_964421925.1 uncultured Acidimicrobiaceae bacterium | reverse complement strand
CCACGTTGAACTCCATGAGAAACTCGACCTCTTCGGGGTCGCGCGACCAGTTCTCCGTCGAGAAGGTGTAGACGGTGAGCCACTCCAGCCCGACGTCGAGCGCCCCTTCGATGACGTCGAAGAGGGCGGGCTCGCCGGCGGCGTGTCCGGCGGTTCGAGGGAGGCCGCGGGCGTTGGCCCAGCGGCCGTTGCCATCCATGATGATCCCGACGTGGCGGGGGAGCCGCCCCGGGTCCAGGTCAGCCATCGAGGGTGAGCGACACCAGCTGCCGCTCCAGGTGGTATTCGACGAAGCGGCGAGTGACCCCGATGGCCTCCCTGCTCATGGCCGCGTCGACGGCGGGCAGCGACGACAGATCGGTGGCGGCGATGGCCGCCAGGTAGTCGGTGAGGCCGGGACGCAGGGCGTAGGAGCCGGCGGAGCGGCAGCGCTCACACACCGTGCCTCCGGCGGCGAAGCTGAACCGGGTGAGCTGGTCGTCGCGGCCACAGCTGGCGCAGTGCTCGAGGGCAGGGGCAACCCCCACGATCTCGGCGGCCTTCAACAGATAGGCGGTGACCAGGTCGGGATGCGGCTGGCTCCGGTCGAGGACCTCGAGACCCCGCTTGAGGAGCAGGAACAGCCGGTGGGCGGGCTCGTCGTCCTGGGCGACCAGATCGGCCACCTCCACCATGGTCCCGGCCGCCACCACCCGGTCCAGGTCGGAGCGGAGCCTGGTGAAGGCCTCGATGATGGACACCTGGGT
Source organism: uncultured Acidimicrobiaceae bacterium (assembly GCA_964421925.1). Taxonomy (GTDB): domain Bacteria; phylum Actinomycetota; class Acidimicrobiia; order Spongiisociales; family UBA5794; genus JACZST01. Next base: position 964 of record CAYQZO010000494.1, on the reverse strand, counting down.
GATGGTGTCCAGGTTCCGCCCCTCGTAGAGGACGAGGTCGACGTGGGTGAAGGGCTCGAGACGGCCGCCGAACCGGCTCTTGGTCTTGCGCACTCCCTTGGCGACGGTGCGCAGCTTGCCCCGGTTGGGGCTGAGCAGCACCACCACCCGGTCCGCCTCACCGAAGGGATAGGACCGGAGCACGATGCCCTGATCGTTGTACAGCGCCACGGGCCGAGGGTACCGGGTCGGCGGCGGCCTTCTCGTCCATTCCGCGGGCCCGCAGCGTGACATACGCGGCTGCGAGCCCTGGGCTCGCAGCCGCGGTCAGAACCCGAGGCGGTCCAGGGCGCCCTCCACCCGCTGCCAGTCCTTCTCCACCTTCACCCGCAGGTCGAGGAACACCTTGGCCCCGAACAGGCGCTCCAGCTCGACTCGCGCCTCGGTCCCCACCGCCTTGGCCAGCTCGCCGCCCTTGCCGATGACGATGCCCTTCTGCGACTCCCGCTCCACGTACACCGTCGCCGGGACCACGACGACACCGTCGTCGCGGACCTCGATGTCGTCGACGACCACCGCCACCGAATGCGGCAGCTCCTCGCGGAGCCGGGACAGGTACTTCTCCCGCACCAGCTCGGCGGCAAAGAGCCGGTCGGGCTGATCGGTGATCATGTCGGGCGGGAAGAAGAACGGGCTCTCCTCGAGGAGGCCGGTCAGCTCGTCGACCACGCGGTCGACGCCGTCGCCGGTTCGGGCCGAGATAGGGACATAGCCGGTGAAGTCCCACTCCCCCGCCTCGGCGAGCTGTTCCAGGATCTGGGCCTTGGCCGCGATGTCGACCTTGTTCACCGCCACCACCACCGGGGTGCCGGACTCGGCGAGCCGGGCCGCGATACGGCGATCGCCGGGGCCGATCTCCTGGGTGGCGTCGAGAACGAAGAGCACGGCGTCGGCGTCGGCGATCGACCCTTCCACTAGCGTGTTC
>CAYQZO010000493.1:0-1711 GCA_964421925.1 uncultured Acidimicrobiaceae bacterium | reverse complement strand
CGCCGAGTGGTGAGTTCCCACCACCCCGCTGGTCGTAGTAGATGACGCGGTAGGCATCGGCGAGGCGGTCCATCGCCGGACGCAGGTAGGAATGACCGAGCGCGGTGCCCCCCACCACAACGACCGGGTCACCAGCGCCAACGGTTTCGTAGAACAGCACGGTCCCCTTGACGGGAACGGTTCCTGCCATGCGCGGCCCTCACCTTCGCCTCGGTGGTGCTGGTCTCCTGCCGGGGGCAGGGTCGACGGATTTTAGGTTTCCGCCCGGGCAGACGCTTCGGAACCAGCTGAGATCACCCCCGATCGCGCATGAGTCTTTTGAAGACGAGAAGGAGCGGTAGCTCCCTCCACCGTGACAACGCTCAGCGTCGGCCCTATTGACTTAGTCCACGACTTAGTCTACTATGCCGACATGACCGAGGTCGGAGTCCACGAAGCCAAGACGAACTTGTCGAAGCTGCTCCGGCGGGTTGCCGCCGGTGAGGAGATCATCATCATGCGGTCGGGACAGCCGATCGCCAAGCTGACGCCACTGGCACCCATCGAAGGGCGAGCGCTTGGCGTCGATGCGGGGGTCTACATGGTCCCTGAGGACTTCGACGCCGCCTTGCCCGATGAGGTGTTGGCGTCATTCGAGGGATGAACGTCCTCGTCGACACCCACGTGTGGCTGTGGATGCTCACCGAGCCCGTCCGGCTCGGTCCGGAGACGTCGAGCATCATCAGCGATGCCCGGAACGGTCTGCTTCTCTCGGCAGCCAGTTCGTGGGAGATCGCCATCAAGTACCAGTTGGGAAAGCTGGCGCTGCCGGAGACCCCGGAACGCTACGTGCCCGACCGTATGCGTCTGAGCGGTGTGGTGGGTCTGCCGATTGAGCACGCCCACGCCCTGGCTGTTGCGGCGCTGCCCCAGCACCACCGCGATCCGTTCGACCGACTGCTCATCGCACAGGCGAGCGAAGAGGGCCTGCCGATTCTCACCGTGGACGATCAACTGGCCATGTACGACGTCGAACTGATCGATGCGACGCAGTAGCGGCCGATCTTGCGATACCCGGCGCTGCCCTCGACCGAGTAGGCACGGGTGAATCCGCACGCGTAGGGTTGCTACGTGCCCCGACGCTTCCTGGCTGCAGTCACTGCCCTCATCCTCGGCGCTGCCGTCGTTGCCGGCTGCGACGACTCTGGATCGAGCAGTACGACGACCGCCGAACCCGGCGCCGAGTTCGTGGTCGGAGCCCTCCTCGACCTGACGGGCGGCTGGGCGACCCTGGGTCAGACCAGCCAGGCTGCCCTCGACATCGCGGTGGAGCGCATCAACGCCGACCTCGAGGCCGGCGGCGACGACCTGCGAGTCCGGGTGGTGGTGGAGGACACGGCAGGTGATCCCGACCAAGCGCTCGCCAAGCTCCAGGTCCTCGCCCAGCAGGGCATCTTCTTCGTCATTGGCCCACAGTCGAGCGCCGAGGTCAGGGCGGTGAAGGACTACGCCGACGAGGGTGGCATTGTCGTCGTCAGTCAGGGCAGCACGGCGTCCGATCTCGCAGTGGCCGGTGACAACGTTCTGCGCTTCATCCCGGGAGGACAGCAGGAAAGCGACGCGCTGACGGCGTTGCTCGTGGCCGATGGCATCGAAACCGTGGTTCCGATCTGGCGCGACGACCTGGGCAACAGCGACCTGGTCGCGACGCTGCGCACGGCAGCGGAGCCGG
>CAYQZO010000492.1:0-1720 GCA_964421925.1 uncultured Acidimicrobiaceae bacterium | reverse complement strand
CGATCCTGGTGGCGATCTCGTTCATCCTGCCCTGGCTCGCCGTCGCCGACTTCGAGACCGAGACCTTCACGCTGCTGGACATCGCCTTCCTCTTCGGCTTCTACGTCGTCGCCGCCTTCGTGACCATCTTCTTCAACGCCGCCCTGGTGCACGCCGCCAACGAGCGGCTCACCGGCGGTGATCCGACCCTGGGGACCGCCCTGCGCGGCGCCGGCGCCCGGGCGGGGCGCATCCTGCCCTGGGCGATCGTGTCCGCCACGGTGTCGTTCATCCTGCGGGCCATCGAGGAGCGCTTCGGCGGGGTGGGACGCCTCGTCGCCGGCCTGGCCGGCCTCGCCTGGGCCCTGGTCACCTATCTGGTGATCCAGATCCTGGTCATCGAGGACATCGGTGTCACTGATGCCATCAAGCGGTCGGGCTCCCTGTTCAAGGGCACCTGGGGCGAGAACGTGACCGCCCAGTTCGGTTTCGGGCTCCTCGGGTTCATCGGGGCGCTCCCCGCCCTCGGTGTGGTGTTCATCGCCGCCGCAGCCGGTGCCACCATCGCCGTGGTCGCACTGGTGGCCGCGGTGCTGTGGGTGGTGTTCGTCGTCGTCGTCCTCGCCGCCCTCAACGGAATCTTCCAGACCGCGCTGTACCACTACGCGACCGACGGCGCCGTGCCCGGCGACTACTTCCCGGAGCAGGCCTTCTCCACCGCCTTCGTCGCCAAGGAGAAGCGCAGCGGAGGTTGGCTCAGCAGCTGAGCCGGCTCGCCCGCACCGCCTCTCCCCCCGGCGCCGCTTCGCTCTCTAGTGTTGGGGCGAGCCGGCGATAGGAAGGACTGCTCATGGTCGATCGACCAATCGCACCGCCGGGACAGGAAGAACCACCGGGCGGGTGGGAGAGAGTCGGTGACAGCGGCCGCTTCTTCCAGATCGCGCTGCCCATGTCCGACGAGGCGAAGCGCCTGAACGGAGAAGTGCTCCGATACGTCTTCTATGCCGAGTTCGACACGGATAGGGAGTCAGGCGTCTGGGTCGAGTTCCTCAAAGATCCGCTGCGAATGCTGATCGCCGAGCAGGTCACCATCCCCGACCACGGCGGCGACCTCGGCATGACCATTGTCAAGCTCGTGGACGACGGGAAGGATCCCAGTACCGAGTACACGGATGCGGTCGAGGCGCGCCGGGACGCCACCGTGGCTGTCCTCGCCGAGTTCGGGGAACTCGATCAGGGCGAACGCGATCGTCACGTCGCCACGACCGTGGTCAACCACGAGACCGCGCTCAACCCGCGGATCGGGATGGTGTCCTAGGCGCACCGGCGAGGAGCGGTGGGAGATCGTCGAGGGCGGTCTCCATGCCTGTCGTGGTCAGCTCGTCGAATCGTGCTCGCGTGAGTTGCGCCTCTGTGGCGAGCCGTACCTCCACCGTGCGAGCCTCGTCCGCCGCCGAGCTGACCAGGGACATGCGGTCCTGCGCCGCGGCGGCTGAGGCCAGCAAGTATGCCGCCTCCTGGTAGTCGCCGCGGGTGACGTCGAGCTCGCTCATCGTGAGCAGCACGCCCGGGGCATCTGGAACGACGTGCTGCAGCGACATCTCGAGAGCGGCACGGAGCAGAGCAGCGGCGCGATCGAGCTCACCGAGCGCGAGCGCGGCCCGACCAAGATGATGCAGCGCCCAGGCCTCACCGTTGGGCTGTTCTCGTTGCTGGAACTGTCGGAGGGCTCCCTCGAGTT
>CAYQZO010000491.1:0-1724 GCA_964421925.1 uncultured Acidimicrobiaceae bacterium | reverse complement strand
CGGGATCAGCCGCTTCCAGCCGAACTCCATCAGCTGGTCGTAGCGGAGGCGGGGAAGGGTCGCCCGCACCAAGATGAACAGGAAGATGATGGCGAAGGTCTTGAGCATGAACCAGACGAACGGCAGCAGGTATTGGAGGAAGGTGGGCCCGAACACGGGGCCGTGCCAGCCGCCGAGGAAGAAGGTCGTGGTCAATGCGGCGATGTTGAACAGGTTGATGTACTCGGCGAGGAAGAAGAGGGCGAACCGGAACCCGGAGTACTCGGTGTGGTAGCCGCCGACGATCTCCTGCTCGGCCTCGACCAGGTCGAAGGGGGCGCGGTTGGTCTCGGCGAAGCCTGCGATCAGGAACACGACGAAGGAGGGAAGCAGGATCACGTTCCACGCCGGGAGGAAGCCGAGCACGGTGTCGCCCTGGGCGGCGACGATCTCGGCGAGCGACGTGGTGCCGGTGTACATGACGACGGGGACGAGGGCGAGGCCGAGGGCGGCCTCGTAGGAGATCATCTGGGCCGAGGCCCTCACCCCGCCGAGCAGCGGGTACTTCGAGCCCGACGACCAGCCGGCGAAGACGACCGCGTACACGGCGATCGACGACATGGCGAGCACGTAGAGCACGCCGATGTTGAGATCGGTCACCTGCATGGTGTAGGTCTTGTCCCCGATCGTGACCGGCGCCCCCACCGGGATGACCAGGAAGATGAGCAGGGCGGGGACGAGGGCGACGATGGGCGCCGACAGGTAGACGACGAGCTCGGCGCGATGCGGCGTGAAGGACTCCTTGAAGATCAGCTTCAGCCCGTCGGCGAGGGTCTGGGCGATGCCGAACGGGCCCGCCCGGTTCGGCCCCACCCGGTTCTGCATGAGGGCGACGATGCGCCGCTCCGCCCACACCAGGAGGAGCACGGTGATGAACAGGAATGCAAAGGCGATCACCACCTCGAGCGCGGCCGCCCAGAAGTCGCTCATCTCCCGGTCTCCACGGTGACGGCACCGGCCGCACCCAGGGCGGCGGCGCCGGGCTGGTTGAACGGCACGAACACCGTCCCCTCGGCGAGGCTGGGGTCGATGAGCGCGGTCAGCCGAGCGCTCCCGTCGATGGTGACGGTGAGGACGTCGCCGGCGCTCACCCCCATCGCTCCGGCATCACCCGGGTGGAGATAGACCTTCGGATCTCCGGCGAGGTGGGCGATGCCGGGGCAGTGGCGCACCATCACCCCGTCGTCGTACAGCGTCCTGGCGGTGTGCAGGGCGAACCCGCCGGCGGGCTCGTCCTCGCTCAGATCGCCCGCCTCGTAGTGGAGCGGCTGGATTCCCTCCTGGCCGGGGACGATGATCCCGGGGCCGCCGGGGAGCAGGAAGCGGTCGAAGGTGACCCCGGCGTAGGCGGGGGCGACGGTGGCGATCTCCTTGCTCAGGACCGCCGGCGAGGCTGCACCGAGCTCGGCGCCGAGCGCCGCGGCGAGATCGTCGAGGATGGCCCACACCGGGCGGGCCTCACCCGGTGCACGCACGAGCGGATTGACCTTCTGTACCCGGCCCTCGAGGTTGGTGACCGTTCCCTCCACTTCTCCGAGCCCGGCCACGGGAAGGATCACGTCGGCATGGCGAGCCGAGTCCGACCACAGCACGTCGAGGGAGACCACGAATTCGGCCGCTTCCAGCGCCTCGGCGGCAAGCGACGGTGCGGGGTGGTCGCGCACCGGGTCGACTCCGTTGAGGAT
>CAYQZO010000490.1:0-1726 GCA_964421925.1 uncultured Acidimicrobiaceae bacterium | reverse complement strand
GCGACCACTTCGTCACCCGCCTCACCCACACCCTCCAGGTCACCCAGATCGGATCGGCGATCGCCCGCTACCTGTCGGTGAACGTGCCCCTCACCGAGGCGATCTCGCTGGGCCACGACGTGGGGCACTCCCCGTTCGGCCACACCGGGGAGGAGGCGCTCAGCGAGTTCGTGGACGGGGGGTGGCACCACTCGGAGCAGTCGGTGCGCATCTTCGCCGTGCTGGAGCCGCTCAACCTGACCACCGAGGTCCTCGACGGCATCGTCGCCCATCCCTGGAAGGTGGAGGTGCCTCCCTCGACGCCGGAGGGCCAGATCGTCCGCTACGCCGACCGCATCGCCTACCTGGCCCACGACGCCCTCGATGCGGTCCGGGCCGGCGTCCTCACTCCGGACCAGTTCCCGGCCGTCGCCCTGGATGCCTTCGGCGAGCCGGGACGGGACTGGATCGAGGCCATGATCACCTCGGTGGTGGAGGAGTCGATGCGCACCGAGCGGGTGGCCATGTCGGCGCGAACGCTCGACGTGCTGCTCGAGGTGCGCGAGTTCATGTTCGACCGCGTCTACCTGCGCCCCGAGGCCGAGTCACAGCGGCGCCGGGCCCGGGAAATCACCCGCGACCTGGTGGGCTACTACCTGGAGCACCCGGGAGAGATCCCCGAGACCTACCGCCACGACGACGCCGACACCCTCACCCAGGTGCTCGACTACGTGTCGGTGATGACCGACCGCTACGCCCTGCGCACCCACGACGAGCTTTACCGCCCCAAGCTGTTCTTGAGTTAGCGGCGAACCCAGGGTTCTAGAGCTGGTATATGACGCCCTGAGCCCGCAGAACGCGTTAGTTCACCCACATGCTCAGCACCGCCAGCACCAGGAAGTTCCCCAGGGTCCACGCCAGGCAGATGCCGAGGTAGGTGCGGATCCAGATTCCCCAGTTGGGAGAGCGGTCGCCGATGGCAGCACCCAGCAGGTACCACAGGGGGAGGCTGGTGGCGAGGCCGATGGCGTACACGGTCATGCGGGTGATGTCGATGAAGTCGAACGACACGAACCACACCGTGGGCAGGGCCACCACGGTGAGCATGGACCCGACGAAGGTGGCGGCGAAGTCCTGCAGGTCGCCGGCCTTGCGGAAACCGACGCTGAGGGCGGTGATCACCAGCAGCAGTGGGTAGGAGAAGGCGGCGATCCCGCCCCGGACCCTGCCTACCGCGGTCCGCTTCGGAGCAAAGGAGACGTCCGCGGAACTCGGATCGATCTTGGTCATCGCCCGAATCGTACCCGCCGGTGCCGCTCAGCGAAGGTCGGCAAAACCACTCCTAGGGCGCGAAGAACCTGTGTTGAGCCGGGCGGCGAACGCGCCGAAGCGGGGAGGAGGAAGCATCGCAACCTGGGGGGTAGCGATGAGTGGCAACACGAGACGGTGGTGGATGCTCCTGGCGGCGGCGGTGATGACCGCCGCCGCCTTGAGCGCCTGTGGCGGACCGCTCGGCAACAGCGAGTGGCGCCTGGTCAGCCTGGCCGACTCCAACGCCGTGGCGACCGGGAACCTCAGCTTCGACCTGCTCGGCCGGGTGGGCGGATTCGGGCCGTGCAACCTGTTTGGCGGGGGGAGCTACACGACGGAGGGAAACGGCATCGTCATCGACGTCGGGGGTACCACGCTGATCGACTGCCCGGACGAGTCGGTCATGGCCGCCGAGAACGCCTTCTTCGCCGCACTC
>CAYQZO010000489.1:417-1733 GCA_964421925.1 uncultured Acidimicrobiaceae bacterium | reverse complement strand
GGCGATCAGTCTAGCGCTCAACCGCACGAGGACGTCGCCTTGGTGGACCGACGGCCTCAGGCGCCAGCCTCGAGGATCTCCTTCGCTCGGAGCATCTCGGACTGCGTCTCCCGCTTGAGCAATGGCTTGGCCAACGGCCGGAGCAGCCGAGTCGACCAGGTCCGCCCAACGATGTCCCCGGCACCGTAGAAGTAGGTCGCCTCACCATCGGGGCGAACTCCCCACAGGGCGTCGGCTCGAATGGGACCTTCGATGACCTCGTATCGATAGTGGCGCCCCGGCTCCCACTCGGTCACCTGGCAGACCAACCGCGTCGTGCGCCACGGGCCAAACGAAGAGAACCCCTCGAACCGAGACCCGACCGTGGCCGGGGCATCCAGCCAGTCCACGTCCCGAAGGTGGGAACGCCAATCACAGAGCTTCCCGAGATCAGACACGTAGTCCCATACATCAGCGACGGAGCGCTCGATGACCACGCCGACGTTCTCAGACAGATCCGTCGCATCAGGATCCCCACTCACGTGCAGGATGCTGCCGGATCTGAACGCGGGTTGCACGCCGCATATCGTCGGCAACCGCGATGACCGTCTCGACGGGCTCATCTGCCACAGCGACGCGGGTCGCAAGTACACCAGCATCCGCGACACCGAACACCTCGCCGACGCCGGCGCGTTGCCGTCCATCGGCTCGGTCGGCGACCCGATCGACAACGCCGTGGCCGAGTCCACCATCGCCTCTACACGACCGAGCTCATCCGCCGCAGCGGACCGGGGCGCTCCATCGATCCCCTCGAGATAGCCACCCTCGAGCATGTCGACTGGTTCAACCACCGCAGGCTGCACGGCGAGATCGGCATGCGCCCACCCGCGGAGCGAGAGTCCGCCTACGACCGTCACCTCCCGGCCCCCGCCGGGCCGAAACCACCTAACCCCGCCGCTCACGAACCCACGCCGGTTCCGCCGACCTCGCCACCTACGTGATGGCGGCGACCTGAAGTACGCCCGCTGCCGTCTACGGCACCCGAACATCACTTTGAAGGAGCTTCCCATGAAGATCACAGACGAAGTACGAGCGGTCGTCGAGTCAGGTCGGTTGGCCCACCTGACCACCCTCAACCCGGACGGGTCACCCCAGATGAGCGTGGTCTGGGTGGGGATCGAAGACGACGAGATCGTCACCGCCCACCTGGGCGAGTGGAAGAAGGTCCGCAACGTGCGACGGGACCCTCGGGTCGCGCTCACCATGGAGGCCCGAGGGATCCGCCGGCGAGCTGGCCAACCACCTGATCGTCCACGGGACGGCCCGGGTGACCGAGG
>CAYQZO010000489.1:0-407 GCA_964421925.1 uncultured Acidimicrobiaceae bacterium | reverse complement strand
GTTGCTCGCCGAGCTCGCCCGCCGCTACGTGGCGCCGGACGCCGAGTACCCCCCCCGAAGGGCTCTCCGCCGGGCGTCATCACGCGCATCCGGGTCGACCGGGTCGGCGGCGTCGGTCCCTGGACCGACTGAACGAGCACGCGCCGCAAACCCGGGGACCCAGCCCCGCCGTCGGCGGCGTGAGGTGTGCCAACGTTGCCTCCATGACGCCGACGGCTTCCCGGTACCCAACGCCCTCGACCGGTACGCCCCTGGTGATCGCGACCCCCTCCACGACGACGATGACGGCTCCCTGGCGGCTCGGGCGAACTGTGCTCGTCTACGACAGCCACCCTGGGCCGTGGGCCCCGCGCGGTGTCACATACCGGCACGTATGTGACACCCCCGACGCTGAGTACGCCGAGGCT
>CAYQZO010000488.1:0-1736 GCA_964421925.1 uncultured Acidimicrobiaceae bacterium | reverse complement strand
GCGCTCGTCGAGATCGACCCAGAGCTGCGCCCCACCGTCAAGAAGGCGGGCATGCTGCGCCGCGACGACCGCAAGGTCGAGCGCAAGAAGTACGGCCTGCGCAAGGCGCGGCGGGCACCGCAGTTCACCAAGCGGTGACCGAACGACACCTTTTTGGAACCGATGGCGTCCGCGGCGTCGCCAACGAGGACATCACCGCAGACCTGGCCTTCGACCTCGCCCGCGCCGCCGGTGAGCTCCAATCCGGCACCGCCCTCATCGGCAGGGACACCCGGCGGTCGGGCCCGATGCTGGCCGCTGCGCTCGCCGCCGGATTCAACGCGGACGGCGTCGACACCATTGACCTGAGCGTCATCCCCGTCGGTGCCGTGTCGGCGCTGGTTCGTGACACCAGCGCGAGCTACGGCGTGATGGTGAGCGCCTCGCACAACCCGGCTCCCGACAACGGCATCAAGTTCCTCGGCCCCGACGGCTCCAAGCTGTCCGACGAGCAGGAGGCGGCCATCGAGACCCGCTACTTCCAGGGAGCCCCGTGGACGGCACGGGCCGGCCACGGTGTCGGTGCCGGTGTGCGCATGCCGGACCGGATCGGCCGCTACGTCGAGCTGATCGCCGGCGACGCCGACTACTCCGGCCTCGACTTCGTGGTCGACGTGGCCAACGGGGCTGCCGTGGAAGCGGCTCCGCGCCTGTTCGATCGTGTCGGCGTCGAGGCCAGGCTCGTCAACGCCGAGCCCGACGGGATGAACATCAACCGCGACTGCGGTGCCACCCACCCCGAGTACCTTGCCGCGGTCACCGGAGGTCGGCCGGGCCTCGCCTTCGACGGCGACGCCGACCGTCTCATCGCCATCGACGAAGACGGAGCCATCATCGACGGCGACTACCTGCTCGCCATCTTCGCCAAGTGGCTCCACGAGCAGGGCCGGCTGACCAACGATTCGGTCGTAGTCACGGTGATGTCCAACCTCGGCTTCCACGAGGCCATGCGGGCACTCGGCATCACCGTGATCGAGACCGCGGTGGGCGACCGCTATGTCCTGGAGGCGATGCACGAATCGGGTGCAGTGCTCGGCGGAGAGCAGTCGGGCCACATCCTCCTCGAGGACCGGGCAACAGGGGACGGCCTGCGCACGGCGCTTCGCCTCATGGAGGTGATGGCCTCCACCGGGAGCGAGCTGCGCGAGCTGGCAAAGGTGATGACCAAGTACCCGCAGGTGCTCACCAACGTCGCGGTGGCGACCAAGAGCTTCGAATCCAACGGCGCTATCACCGACGCAATCCGCGCCGGTGAGGCCGCGCTCCAGGGCCGGGGTCGGATCCTGGTTCGTCCTTCCGGCACCGAGCCGCTCATCCGGGTGATGGTGGAGGCTCCGACCGAGCCCGAAGCCGCCGAGGTAGCAGGCTCGGTCGCCCAGGTGGTCGAAGCCGAGCTGGGGTGATGCACAGAGGGGGCTTCCTAAGAATCTCGGCTACTCTGGCCGATACACATACGACAACCGAACCGACCGGAGACACTCTTCTAGCGCCTGCCCTCGCTGCGGCGAGGTGACGAGGGAGAGGGAGTATCGATCAGTCGGCGGGTGCCCTCTCGGCCGCTCACGGCCGTTACGGGGTGGGCAAAGCCCGGGAGCGATCCCGGAAACAACACCACCCCGACGTGAGGCGGGAGCACCGCTCTCGCAGCGCCCTCCGGTCACAACCCAGAGGAGGACGCGCGCGTGTGCGGAATCATG
>CAYQZO010000487.1:0-1740 GCA_964421925.1 uncultured Acidimicrobiaceae bacterium | reverse complement strand
GGTAGAGGACCTTGAGGGCGGCCTGCTCGGTCGGGAAGTGCCCCCGGTGGCGGACAGCTCGGCGGAACCGGGCGTTCAACGACTCGATGGAATTCGTGGTGTACACGATGCGGCGGAGTTCGGCGGGGAACTCGAGGAACGGCACGAACTCGTCCCAGGCGTTCTCCCAGCCGGCGATCATCGCCGGATAGATGTCCCGCCACTCCTCCGCGAACCGGTCGAACGCTTCCTCGGCGGCAGGGACGGTGGGGGCCGTGTAGATCGCCCGCATCTGGCGGGTGATCGTCGACCAGTGCTTCTTCGACGCGTACCGCAGGCTGTTGCGCACGAGGTGGACGACGCAGGTCTGCACGGTGGTGTCGGGCCAGATCGTGCGCACCGCGTCCGGGAGGCCCTTGAGCCCGTCGCAACAGGTGATCAACACGTCGCGCACGCCACGGTTGCGGAGCTCGGTGAGCATGGTCATCCACTGCTTGGCGCCCTCACCACCCGAGGGGCCCATCCACAAGCCGAGTACGTCGCGTTCGCCGTCCAGGTTCACGCCGATCGCCACATAGACCGGCCGATTGGCGACCCGGGTGTCGCGGACCTTGACCACGATCGCGTCGATCAACATCACCGCGTACACGGCGTCGAGGGGCCGGGACTGCCAGGCCTCCATGTCCGCCACGATGGCGTCGGTGATCCTCGAGATCGTGTCCCGGCTCACGCTGGTGCCGTAGATCTCCTCCAGATGCCCCTGGATCTCGCCGGTGGTCAGCCCCGACGCGTACAACGAGATCACCTGCGCCTCGAGCCCGTCGAGCCGGCGGGTGCCATGCGGCACCAGCTTGGGATCGAAGGTGCCGTTGCGATCCCTCGGGACACGGATGGGGACCTCGCCGATCTCGGTGGTCACCGTCTTGGCGAAGCTGCCGTTGCGCGAGTTGCCCGACCCCCGGCCCTCCAGGGCGTGAGGCTCATAGCCGACGTGGTCGGTCATCTCGACCTGCAGGCCGGTCTCGAGCACCCGGCCGACCAGCGCCGGCAACAGCCCGCCCTGCCCGGTCAACGCGATGCCCTTGGCCCGGGCCTCCTCCACCAGGTTCCCCGCGAGGCCATCGAGGTTCTCGATACCCGGCGGTTCATCAGCCGAGGGCGGCAGCACCAGCTCCCCGCCGTCCCCAGCGGTCTTCTTCGATGTGGTCACGTGCGTGATCCTCTCCGGCCCACGACCCCCGGCCGCGGACCCTCAGGCCACGCCGCTTACACACACGTCCGGACAGTCCCCCCCCGGAGATGACCATGATCCAGCCGTTCGACCGTCCATCGGTGGAGCGCGTCGAGCCTCGGCTCGGAGACTGCTGAGCGATCCTCCGGTGCTCGCGTCATCGGCCGCCAACCCGCGAGGAGCTCGATGTGGTTGGGCCGCTCATGTAGTCCCATCTGCTGCTTGGCCGCCATGAACGATGTCTCCGAGGTGGTCGGCAGCCTTGCGGTCGGCGGAGGGGCGGGAGCGGGCGTAGTGCTTCACGAGGACCTGTGGCCCGTGACCCTGGCGCTGGGCGACCATGCTGAGGTTGAAGCCGGCGTCGAGCAGTTCCGAGGACGTGAACTTGCGGAGAGCCAGGATGGATCCGTCGAAGTGCCCAGCCGGTGTTCGCGCGCTTGCCTCTTCGCGACGAAGCGCGGACGCGACCGCGTCGAGGGCCCACTTCCCGCTCCTCCCGAGGCGGCGGCCGATCTCCTCGTAAGACATCC
>CAYQZO010000486.1:0-1751 GCA_964421925.1 uncultured Acidimicrobiaceae bacterium | reverse complement strand
GACGATCCGAGCCACGGGCTCTACTACACCGGCGACGAGGACACCGACGGCGCTCCGCTGGGGTCGATCGGCGTCGTGATGCGGGCCGGCAAGCTCGAGATGTGGCGCTTCGGAGACACACCGGGCCGGACTCTCGATCTCGAAACCGCACCGGCCCGCCGGCTCAACAGAGTGTTCCGCACCTGACCCTCAGGCGGAAGCGGACGCCCCGGCCGGTGTCGGCTGTTCCCTGGGCTGATACGGCCAAACGAAGAACCCGCGCAGCGGCTCCCCGCTGCTCTGCGCCGCCCGCCCGGCATCGGCGCCGGCCAGTCGGACCGCGAGGGTGGGCTTGTCGTCGGGGTGGTTGGGGTCGTACAAGTCGATGACGGCCTTGCCCGAGGCGTCCTCGCAGTAGCCCACCGCCAGCACCTGGTGGTTGACCGACGGGTCGATCCGGGACCTGATCAGGGTGAGGGAGGCGGGGGAGCCGGCATCGATGTATTGCTTCACCAGGAGCCACTGCTTCAGCGTGAGGTTCCACGTGGTGGCGCGGGGATCCCACCACGGCCGGCGCTCGTGCTTGCTCTGCCAGCGAAGGCACCTCGTGATGAGGGCGATCCCCCGGAACGAGTCGATCTGGCGGTCGACGAGCCGACGGAACAGGTCCGAGTCGGGATCCGGTGCCGAGCGCCGCTCCGGGGGCGGCGTGTCGGCGTAGAACTGGTCGAGGGCGTACCACGACATTCCGCCGCAGAGCCCCCACCCCTCCCAGAAGTCGGCGTTCTCGCTGACGACGGAGGCAGCACTGCCAAGACCGGTGCTCACCGCGCTGACGATATCGAGCCCGTTGAAGCGGTTCCTGAAGTGCAGGCCGTGGACCGTCGGATCGAACCCGGTGGTGCGAACGATCGCCATGAGGGAACGCCGAGCATAACCCGGCAGCGCGGGTCGGGGCCGGTTAGGGTGCGCCGGGGGTCGATGGAGGAATCGTGCTGGACAGCACGCTGTTTGACGTCGTCATCGCGCTGATCTTCGTCTTCTTCGTGTTCAGCCTCCTCGTCTCCGGAATCAACGAGCTGGTGCGCAAGTTCCTCAATACTCGATCCAAGGGCCTGTGGACGGCGATCCGCCGCATGCTCGACGAGGGCGAGTACGACTACCGGACCGAATGGTCACCGATGATCGGCGACCCGCCGGCACGCCAGGAAGGCGGGGGCATGGCGCCCCAGGACGTCCCCATCGAGGAGGGTGCCGGCGATTGCGCCACGCTCTTCGACCAGTTCTTCAACCATCCGCTCATCTCCCGTCTCGACCCGACCCCGACGGGCGGGAAGAGCCGGCTGTCCCACATCCCACCCACCGACTTCGCCAGGGCGATGGTCGACATCCTCACCCCCCGGGACGAGACAGGAGCCGCCCAGTGGGACCGGATCGGGGAACGGGTGCGCGAGCTGCCGGAGCCGCTGCGCTCCCAGCTCGAGATCCTGTGGCGCGAGGCCGGCGACAACGTCCAGGAGTTCCGCAGGGCCGTGGAGAGCTGGTTCGACGCCAGCATGGAACGGGTCTCCACCTGGTACAAGAAGCGGACTCGCTATGCGATGTTCGCCTACGGGCTCGTCGTCGCCGTGCTCTTCAACGTCAGCGCCATCGTGGTCACCGCCGACCTCTACGAGAACGACGTCGTGCGCGACACGGTGATCGGGCTCGCCCAGCAGCGGGTGATCCGCCGGCGGCGGCCGCAGGGGGCCATCGACCTCCAGGCGGGCGCC
>CAYQZO010000485.1:0-1759 GCA_964421925.1 uncultured Acidimicrobiaceae bacterium | reverse complement strand
CAGCCGCAGCTCGGCCAACCGGGCCGCCGGGTTGTCGTTGCCTTCCATGAACTCCGGCAGATCCGCACCGCTGCCGAGGTTGTCACCCACCCCGCGGATGATCACCACCTTCACGTCGTTGTCGGTGTTGGCCGCGCGCAGGATATCGGCGTAGCGCAGGCGGGCCATCGAGGTCGGCGCGTTCAGAAATTCCGGGCGGTCGAACGTGATGGTCGCGATCTTGGTCGTGCCGTCCTTCTCGTAGCCGATGATCTCCTCCGGGGTGGGCCGCTCGGCCATCACCAGGCTCCTTCGCTCGTCTGGGTCAGCACCGTGGGTCCGTCCGCGCCGATCACGACGGCGTCCCGGGTGAACACCGCACCGACCCCAGACTCCCAGACGTAGCCGGTCAGGGCGAGCACGTTGCCTTCCTCGAGCACATCGCGCTCCGCGGTGGCGCGCAGCCTGGGCGACACCACAGGCGGGTCGAATCCGAGCCCCAAGCCGTGCGCGACCGGCATCGCCGGTAGTGGTTCGCCGGCTCGTCGGTAGGCGTCGAGCAAGGCGCTGGCCGGGTTGCCGGGCTGGCAGGCGTCGATCAACCTGTCCCACAAGTCGTCTCGGCGTCGGAACAACGACCGGACCACATCGGTCGGTTCGCCGACGTAGAACGTGCGGGCCACCTCACCGACGTAGCCGTCGGCCAGCACGCCGGCCGACAGCGCCACCAGATCGCCGGCACGCACCGTGCCGTCGCGGCGGTCGCGGCGCCACGGGTGCTCGGTGGAGGTCACCCAGACGGCATCCTGGGTGGCCGGGGTGCTGACGCCGCCGGCGGCCTCGGCCTCCAGGATCACACCGGCGAGATGTTGTTCGGTCGTGCCGGGCGTCAGCTCGGCCGCCCCCTTGGCCAGCGCCTCCTCGGCGACGATCAGCGCCCGGCGCAGGGCCGTGATCTCCTCGGGGGTCTTGACCCGCCGGGCGGCCCGCATGGCGGGCTCGGCATCGACCAGCTCGGCGTTGGGGAAGACCATCGGCAGCAGTTTGGCGAACATCGGTGTCAGCGCGTCGGTTCCGACCCGCCGCGCGGTATCGGCACCCTTCATCTTCGACATGATGCCGACCAGGGTCATCGGGTTCCAGGCGAACCCGTAGAGGTTCTCGTGCGGGATCTCCTCGGGGATACCCTCGTCCCAGGTGCTGTTCAGGTGGATCTCACCGGTGGCGCGGACATAGGAGCAGATCGGCCCGAACGGCCGGGTTCCCACCACCCACAGCTGTGGCGCACCGGAGATATAGCGCACATTGGCCTGTCGGCCCAGCACCAGGATATCCAGGTCGTGGGCCTCCATCTGCGCGACGGCGCGCTCCCGGCGACCGATGCGCAACGCCCGGCCGTCGGCCTCGATTTCAGTTCCCACCGGACACCTCATAGGGATCGTAGGGATACGCGGTCAGTGGCATCCAGCCGTCCTCGGTGACTACCACGATCTCCTCTCCGCGGTAGCCGCCGGTACCGTCCTCCCACACCACCGGCTCGAACACCAGCAGCATGCCGGCGGGGAACACGAAGTTGTCATCCCACTCCTGACCGAGATCGGTTCCGATCATCGGCATTTCAGCAGCGTTGGTGCCGATGCCGTGACCGAGATAGAAGTGCGGAAGCCACGGCTTCTGGCCGCCGTTGGCCGCGATCGCCGCGCGGGCCAGATCACCAGAGGTGGCACCGGCCTTGGTGACCGCGAGTACGGCTTCGAGGATTCCGCACCACTTCTCGAAC
>CAYQZO010000484.1:0-1761 GCA_964421925.1 uncultured Acidimicrobiaceae bacterium | reverse complement strand
CTTCGACACCGACGCTCCCCACGTCACCTACGTGAAGGACGGCGGCGAGCACCGGATCGACTGCGACTTCATCGCCGGCTGCGACGGCTTCCATGGGGTGAGCCGGACCGTGATCCCCGATCTGCGCGAGTACCTGCGGGAGTACCCCTTCGGGTGGCTTGGGATCCTCTCCGAGACCCCGCCCTACCCGGAGCTCATGTACTGCAACAGCCCCCGCGGCTTCGCCCTGGCGTCGGTCCGCAACCCGATGCTGAGCCGATACTACGTCCAGGTTCCCCTGGAAGACAGCATCGAGGACTGGCCGGATGACCGCTTCTGGGAGGAGTTCAAGCTGCGCATGCCGCCCAAGTTCGGCGACCAGATGGTGGAGGGGCCGTCGGTGGAGAAGTCGATTGCACCGATCCGCAGCTACGTGGCCGAGCCCATGCGATCCGGCCGGTTGTTCCTGGCCGGGGATGCGGCCCACATCGTTCCTCCCACCGGCGCCAAGGGCCTCAACCTGGCGGTGAGCGACGTCCACTACCTGTCGACCGCCCTCGCCGACTACTACGAGAACGGCTCGTGGGACTTGCTCGACGCCTACTCCGGCACCGCCCTCAACCGGGTGTGGCACGCCGTGCGCTTCTCGTGGTGGCTCACCACCGTCCTCCACAAGTTCCCCGACCAGGGTGAGTTCGGACAGCGGATCCAGGAGAACGAGCTCGACTACCTCTCCATGTCCGAGCACGCCATCGCCTCGGCGTCGCTGCAATACGCCGGTCTGCCGCTCTAACTCCCGATCAATTCCCGATCGCGTGCGTCTACGACCACACGTGATGTGGTCCCAAGCGCACGCGAACGGCTAGGAGAAGTCGTAGAGCCGCTCGGGGTTGTCGACCAGGATGCGGTTGCGGACGTCCTCGTCGGGGGCCATGTCGGCGAGGAAGTCGATGAGATCGCCGTCGTCGGGCATGTGGCGGACGTTGGGGTGGGGCCAGTCGGTACCCCAGAGGGTTCGGTCGGGTGCGGCTTCGATGAGGGCACGGCCGTAGGGGATGACGTCGTCGTAGGGAGGCGGGCCCTCGGCGGTGATCCGCTCGACGCCGTTGACCTTCACCCAGGCCCTTTCGTCGTTGCGCATCATGCCGAGCAGGTACTGGAACGGCTCCTGATCGAGGCCGGCGGTGGCGTCGACGCGGCCCATGGCGTCGATGATGAACGGCACCGGAAGCCGCTCGAAGAGGTCGGCGTTGGTGGAGAGATCCCCGGCGTCGAAGTGGAGCTCGAGGTGCCAGCCGAGGGGGACGATCCGCTCCACCTGTCGCCAGAAGAACTCGGCGTCGGGAGCACCACCGAGGTGCTGGACGAAGTTGAAGCGGATGCAGCGCACCCCCGCATCGTGGAATACCTCGAGATCGTCATCGCTGTGCATGTCACCGATGAGAGCGGCTCCGGCGTACTTGCCCCCGGAACGGCGAAGCGCATCGATGAGCGCCGAATTGTCCGTACCGTGGCAGGAGGCTTGGACGAGGACCGCCCGCTCCAGGCCGAGCAGCTCCTGGTGAGCCCGGAAGTCGTCGTAGCCGGAGTCGTGCGGGGTGTAGGCGCGGTCGGGAGCGAAGGGGAACTGGTCGGCAGGGCCGAAGACGTGGCAGTGGGCGTTGGTTGCCTTTGGGGGCGGGGTGAACCGGGTCGGCGGATGGGGGTTCGGATGTGGAGGAGCGATGGTCCGTTCGAGCGTCATTCCTTCAGTAGCTCCGTGGGAAGACCCGGCCGTCCATC
>CAYQZO010000483.1:0-1765 GCA_964421925.1 uncultured Acidimicrobiaceae bacterium | reverse complement strand
CCTTGCCATGGTGGTCGTCCAGGTGCTGCTTGCCATCCCCATCGCCGCCGGGGTAACTGCGGGATCCGTCGCCAGCCTGTCTCCCGACGCCAGGGAGCAGCTCAATGCCCTCCGCCTGCCCACCTCCCGCCGCAGTGTGGTGGTGGCCAAGGAGGTGTGGCCCGGAGTCGCCGCCGCGGTGGCGGCGGCGTTCGGCCGTGTGGTGTCCGAGGTCGGCGCGGTGCTCATCGTGGGTGGGAACATCCTCGGTGAGACCAGGGTGCTCACCACCGCCATCGTCCAGGAGACCAGGCAGACCCAGTTCGGGGCGGCACTCGCCCTCGGTGCCATCCTGTTGGTCATCGCCTTCAGCGTGAACGGGACCCTCACCTGGCTCCAGTTCCGGGAGCGGAGCTATGGCTGAGCGGCGCTTCTCCGACCTGCGCTGGCCCGACGAGGATCCCATCGTCGACATCCCCGAGCTCGCCGTCGAGGCCGGGGAGCGGCTCATCGTCTTCGGCCCGAACGGTGCGGGCAAGACCACATTGCTGCGGGTGATCGCCGCCATCCAGGGGGAGGGTGGGACGCCCTACGCGTCGTACCTCCCGCAGCGCCCGTACCTGTTCCGCGGCTCGTGCCGGGCCAACCTCTACCTCGGGCTCGATACCGAGGCCCGCATCCGTGCCGAGGAGCTTGCGGAGCGGCTCGGCGTGGGGGACCGGTTGGGAGATCAGTCCAGGACGCTCTCCAGCGGGGAGCGGATGCGGCTCTCCCTGGCCAGGACGCTTGCCGTCGACACCCCGCTCGTGCTGCTCGACGAGCCCCTCTCGCCCCTCGACCTGCGGGACCGGGAGGCGGTGGCGACCGTGATCGCCGAAGCGCTCGAGGGGCGATCCGGGATCATCGTCACCCACGACCGGGACACCGCCGCCATGCTCGGGGACCGGCTTGCGGTGATGATCGGCGGCAAGATCCTCCAGATCGGCCCGGTCTCCGAGGTGCTGGCGACCCCCGTCAACGACACCGTTGCCGAGATCGTCGGCGTATCCAACGTCATCGACGGCACCGTGATCGCACGCCGCGGCGCCCTGGTCGAGGTGGAATGGGGTGCGCACAAGTTCCTCGCCCTGGGCGACCATCCGGTGGGCACCCCGGTCAAGGTGCTCTTCGGTGCCGAGGCGGTGGGCGTCTATGCCGAGCTCCCCGAACAGTCCTCGCCGCGCAACCTGTTCCCCGGCCTCGTCGTCGAGGTGCGCGAGACCGGACGGCTCCCAGAGGTGATCGTCGACTGCGTCTCGCCGATCGTTGCCTTGATCACGCCCGGATCTCTGGAGACTCTCGGCCTGGGACCGGGCTCGGAGGTGTTCATCAGCGTGAAGGCCACCGCGGCAAGGGCGGTGGCGGTCGGCGAGGCGGAGTGAGGCGGCTCGCCGCAGGCATCCTCGCCCTCACCCTGCTCGTACCCGCCTGTAGCGGCGAGGACCGGATCGTGGTCGCGGCGGGCACGACGCTGGTCGACTCAGGATTCATCCAGGCCGTCATCGACGAGTACCCGGGAGCGGCTGCCATCTCGGTGGTGGCGGTGTCCAGCCTGGAGGCACTCAGCCTGGCCGGCGCCGGTTCCGCCGACCTGGCCATCACCCATCTGCCCGCGGCCGAGGACGAGTTCATCGCCGACCATCCGGGCGCCGAGCAGTCGCCGGTCTTCTCCAGCTACTTCGTGCTGGTCGGACCTCCGGGCTACCGCGACGATCTGGACGTGGTCGAAGCCCTGCGAATGATCGCC
>CAYQZO010000482.1:350-1772 GCA_964421925.1 uncultured Acidimicrobiaceae bacterium | reverse complement strand
GGTCGGCGGATGGATCGTCACCATCGCCGGGCTCGCCATCCTCCTGGCCCGCCCGGAGGGCGACGCGGCGAAGCAGATCGCCCTGCTTGGCGGGCTCGTTGGCACGGTCACCCTCGTCTACGCCGGTTTCGTCGGCCACCGGGCCGCCGTGGAGCTCTCCGAATCGGGTGAATCGACGGCGGGCTAGATTCCGCCGCATGCCCACTCGCGTCCTCATCGCCAAGCCCGGCCTGGACGGCCACGACCGCGGCGCCAAGGTGGTGGCGCGTGCCCTGCGCGACGCCGGATGTGAGGTGGTGTACTCCGGGCTCCACCAGACACCGGAGCAGATCGCCCGCACCGCGGTGGACGAAGACGTGGACGGGGTCGGCCTCTCCACGCTCTCCGGCGCCCACCTGACGCTGTCCCCCCGGGTGGTGGAGGCGCTCGCCGCCCACGACGCCGCCGACATCGTGGTCTTCGGGGGCGGGATCATCCCCGACGAGGATCGGGAAGCCCTCGCCGAGGCCGGGATCGCCGCGGTGTTCACCCCGGGCACTCCGCTGGAGGAGATCGAGCGCTGGGTGGCCGACAACCTGGGCAAGTCGTGAAAATCCACGAGCACCAGGCCAAGGAGCTGTTCGCCGAGCGGGGCATCGCGGTGCCCCTCGGCCGGGTCGCCACCACCGTCGACGAGGCGGTGGCGGCGGTGCGCCCGCTGATCGAGGAGAGCGGCAACCCGGTCGAGGTGGTCAAGTCGCAGATCCACGCCGGGGGACGCGGCAAGGGGCGGTTCAAGGAGCACCCGGGCGTGGGCGGGGTGAACGTGGTCACCGCGGGCGTCGACGGCGGCGTCGAGGGGGCCGAGGCCCGGGTCGGCGAGCTCGCCGGACAGATGCTCGGGTCCACCCTGGTCACCGTACAGACCGGGCCGGAGGGCAAGCAGGTCAACCGCCTCTACATCGAGCAGGGCATCGACATCGACCGCGAGCTCTATCTGTCGGTGCTGCTCGACCGCTCGACGTCGCACAACATCGTGATGGCCTCGACCGAGGGTGGCACCGAGATCGAAGAGGTCGCCGCCTCCACCCCGGAGAAGATCATCACCGAGGAGATCGACCCCGCCTTCGGGCTGCTGCCGTTCCAGGCCCGCTCCATCGGCTACGGCCTCGCCCTCGACGGTGATGCCCTGAAGAGCTTCGTCCGCTTCGTCACCGCCCTCACCGAGGCCGCGGTGGAGATGGACACCGACCTGGTGGAGATCAATCCGCTCGTCGTCACCACCGACGGGCAGGTGCTCGCTCTCGACGGCAAGGTGTCCTTCGACGCCAACGCCCTGTACCGGCACCCGGCCATCGCCGCGCTGCGCGACCTCACCGAGGAGGACGCAGCCGAGATGGAGGCAAGGGAGGACGGGCTGTCCTTCATCAAGCTCGACGGCGA
>CAYQZO010000482.1:0-340 GCA_964421925.1 uncultured Acidimicrobiaceae bacterium | reverse complement strand
CATGGACATCATCAAGACCGTGGGGGGGGAGCCGGCCAACTTCCTCGACGTCGTGGGCGGCGCCGAGCTGGACCAGATCACCGCCGCCTTCAAGATCATCACCGCCGACCCCAACGTGAAGGGGATCTTCGTGAACATCTTCGGCGGGATCATGCGTTGCGACGTGATCGCCGAGGGGGTCGTCGCCGCCGTGGAAGAGGTCGGCCTGGAGGTGCCCCTGGTGGTGCGCCTGGAGGGGACCAACGTCGCGCTTGGCAAGCAGATCCTCGACGACTCCGGTCTCGACGTGGTGAGCGCCACCGACACGAAGGACGGCGCCGAGAAGATCCTGGGGCGGACG
>CAYQZO010000481.1:321-1772 GCA_964421925.1 uncultured Acidimicrobiaceae bacterium | reverse complement strand
CGTCATCATGAGGAGCACCCCGCCGGTGCCATCGCGCCCCCGCTGCTGGGAGAACACGGCGACCAGATCCATGGGGCCGCTCGGCTTCACCACGGCCAGCTCCTCCATGGCTCGCTGGTACCCATCGGCGGTGTCGACCTGGGTGAAGCTGCCGGCGCCCGTCCAAACAGTCGGCCGATACCCGCTCCGGTAGAGGTGGCGAATCGCCGATGCCACGCCGGACACTGCGTGCTCGAAGGCGGCGTTGCCCGCATAGGTCGCGGCACGGGGGTCGAGGAGCACGAGGGCTCGCGACTGCCAGTGCGCCTCGAGCTGGCGGATCATCAGCTCGTCTCGCTTCGCCGAGGTCGGCCAGTGGACCCGGCGCAGGTCGTCGCCGACCTGGTACTCGCGCAGCGTGAAGAAATCCTCGCCCCCGGCCTGCGAGAAGCTGGCCCTGGTGGTGTCCGCCGTGGGATCGAGGCCTCGTCCGGTGGGCAGGCCGGTGAGCTCCTCGACGGCCGGGTACACCACGAGCCGATCGACCTGTTTGGCGGATCCGACCGACTCGGCGAGGCCGAAGGGATCCTCGAGGATCACCGTGGCCGGCCCGATCCGGTAGACGCCCCTGGGGTGGCACAGCACCTCGTAGCGGGCTTCTACCGGGTCGTTGGCTTCGAGACGGTGTGACCTGAACCGGGCGGTGCCGAGACCATGGACCTTGTCGATGACGGTCGGCGCGTGGATGGTGCGGCTGCTGACGACGTTCACCACCACCACGGCGCGGTCACCGTCGTGGACCTGCACCGGCGTGATGGTGCGGCTGATTCCGATGTGCGGCATCGCCGTGCGCACCGAGATGACACCGATGGCCACCGCGAGCATGAGGAAGACGCCGACGGCGAGCATGACGAGCTCGCCAAAGGCCACCCAGAGGATGGGGAGTGCCAGCCCGATGCCGAGCGCCGCCCAGCCCCGGGTGGTCGGCATCAGGGAGCGCCCAGGGACCCGGGCACCGGGACGGAACCGGCGACGTCCTCGATCACCTTGGCGATCGAGGTGCCGCGCATCTGCGCCTCCGGCTGGAGCACCATGCGGTGGTTGAGGATCGGCTCGAGCATGGCCTTGACGTCGTCCGGGGTCACATAGGCCCTGCCCAGGATCGCCGCCCTGGTCCGGGTGGCCCGCTGCAGGAACAGCGTGGCCCGCGGCGAGGCGCCGAGCAGCAGGTCGGGATGGGTGCGGGTCGCCTCGGCGATGTCGATGAGATACCCGCGAATGACGTCCGACGTGTAGACCCTGGCGGCGATCGCCGCCATGGCGATCACGTCGTCGGCGTGGATCACCGGGCGCAAGCCATCGAACGTGGAACGCTCGCCGTGCGTGTCGAGCATCTCCAGCTCCTTGCCCCGGGACGGGTATCCCATCCCGAGACGCATCATGAAGCGGTCGAGCTGCGCCTCGGGCAGCGG
>CAYQZO010000481.1:0-311 GCA_964421925.1 uncultured Acidimicrobiaceae bacterium | reverse complement strand
GCAGCGGGTAGGTCCCCTCGTGCTCGATCGGGTTCTGGGTGGCGATGACGATGAAGGGTGGGTCGAGGGCACGGGTCACCCCGTCGACGGTGACCTGGCGCTCTTCCATGGCCTCGAGCAGCGCCGCCTGCGTCTTTGGGCTGGCGCGGTTGATCTCGTCCCCCAGCACCACGTTGGCGAAGACCGGACCGGGGCGGAACACGAACTTGGCGGCCTCCCGGTCCCACACCGAGACGCCGCTGACATCGGAGGGCAGCAGGTCGGGGGTGAACTGCAACCTCCGGAAACCGAGTCCGAGCGTCTGGGCCAAC
>CAYQZO010000480.1:0-1775 GCA_964421925.1 uncultured Acidimicrobiaceae bacterium | reverse complement strand
CTCAGACCACCCGGATGGTGTGCTCGCCGGCCGGCACCAGCTCCCCGATCACGGGATAGCCGGGGACCTCTCCCGCCACGAGGAGACCGCCCGAGGTCTGGGCGTCCGCCAGCAGCACCAGCTCTTCCTCGGAGAGGCCGGAGTCGAGCACCTGCCGCACCCAGTCCAAGTTGCGCCGGCTGCCACCCGGGACGAACCCGGCGGCCAACGACTCGCGCGCCCCCTCGACGTACGGCACCGCGGCGGCGTCCACCACGGCCGTGACGCCGCTGGCCCGAGCCATCTTCATCAGGTGACCGAGCAGGCCGAACCCGGTGACGTCGGTGGCACACACGGCCCCGGCGGCCAGGGCGGCCCGGGATGCGTCCCGGTTGAGCGTGGTCATGGTGGCGACGGCTTCCTCGAACCACTCCCCCGTGGCCTTGTGCCGGTTGTTGAGCACGCCGAGCCCGAGCGGCTTGGTCAGGGTGAGCGGCGTCCCGGGCGTCGCTGCGTCGTTGCGCAGCAGCCGCGCGGGGTCGGCCATGCCGGTCACGGCGAGCCCGTACTTCGGCTCCGGGTCGTCGATGCTGTGCCCGCCGGCGAGGTGGGCGCCGGCCTCGGCGCAGACGTCGGCTCCCCCGCGCAGCACCTCGGCCGCGAGATCGAAGGGGATCTTGTCGCGCGGCCAGGCCAGCAGGTTGACCGCCACCAACGGGGTGCCGCCCATGGCGTACACGTCGGAGAGCGCGTTGGCGGCGGCGATGCGGCCCCAGTCGTAGGCGTCGTCGACCACGGGGGTGAAGAAGTCGGCGGTGACGACGACCGCCCGGTCGCCGTCGATGCGCACCGCCGCCGCGTCGTCGCCGTGGTCGAGGCCGACGAGCAGGTCACCGCCCTCACGGCTCGTGGGCAGGTCCCCCAGGATCCGTTCGAGCTCGCCCGGCGGCACCTTGCAGGCACAGCCACCCCCTGCGGCGTACTGGGTGAGCCGGATCGGCGCACCGTCGGCGGAGGAGCGTTCGCTGGTCGTCGTCGCGGTCACCCCGCCAATGTACGTCCGGTCCAGACACCTCCTAGAGTGTGCCCCGGAGGCGTTTCTCGTCTGGTGACGGGCGCGGTCCTCAAAACCGTAGGGGCCCAGCACCTGGGTCCGGCGGGTTCGATTCCCGTCCGCCTCCGCCACACCCCGCCTGGATCGCGGAGAACGGACTCTCGTCCTGGTGGTTCTCCTCAGTGCGTCCCGAGGGACTCAGGCTGCTGGGCGTCGGCGCCCACGCTCCGCAGGCTCTCGCCCTCGATGTCGACGTTGGGCAGGGCCCTGTCCAACCAGCGCGGCAGCCACCACGCCTTCTCATCGAGGAAGGACATCACGGCTGGTACCAGGGTCAGCCGCACCACGAAGGCGTCGACGAGCACCCCGAACGCCAGCGCGAAGCCCATCGACTTCACGATCGCGTCCTCGACCAGGATGAAGCCGGAGAACACCGAGATCATGATCAGGGCCGCAGCGACGACGACGCGCGCGCCATGGCCCACCCCGGAGGCAACGGCCTCGTGGGCGGTCTCACCGTGCACGAAGTCCTCGCGCATCCGCGAGACCAGGAAGACCTCGTAGTCCATCGCCAGCCCGAACAGGATGCCGATGAGGAGCACGGGGAGGAAGCTGACCAGCGGCCCTCCCGTGTCGACGCCGACCAGCTCCGAGAGCCAGCCCCACTGGAAGACGGCGACGGTGGCGCCGAAGGTGGCTCCGATGCTCAGCAGGAAGCCCACGGTGGCCTTCAGCGGGACCA
>CAYQZO010000479.1:0-1778 GCA_964421925.1 uncultured Acidimicrobiaceae bacterium | reverse complement strand
GCGCCACAGGCGGGCGAAGAGCCGGTCGAGCCGCTCCTCGTTCCACCCGTCGTCGAGGAACGGGAGCAGGAGAGTGTCGAGGTCCCCGAAGTACACCGGGTAGGTGGTGATCGAGGGCACGTGGTGGTACAGGATCTGCAGGAAGTCCACCGCGGACTCGAGGTCGTCGGGCGGGTCCAGCTCCAGGTAGGCCGAGCCGTTGGCCAGTGCCACCGCGTAGTCGGGCAGCGTGTAGCGGGGCCGGTACGGGGCGTGCCCTTCCTCCAGATCGGACACCAGCCCGGTGGCGAGGGCATCCTCGGCTTCGGCGGACAGCTTGGGGTAAGGCAGGGCGTCCTCGGCGAGGAGGGCGAGCTGGTGGAGCCGTTGCCGGTAGCTCAGGTTGGGGGCGGTGACCACCGATGCGACCGACGCCTCATCCACCATCTCGGTCCCTTTCCACGCGCGCGACTACGCCCCGCTTTTGCAGACCACCCTATTTCGCCCCGACGCAACCGGTTAGGGCCGTTTGGCCCCACCTATGGCTGTGCGGGGCGGAACGTGCAGATGAGCACCCCGGTGCCGGCGATCACCGCCGACACCAGTTCCAGGGGACGGGCCTTTCCGTCGTCTGGGAACAGCCGCTTGCCGGCGCCGAGGGTGATCGGCTCGATCATCAGCCGGTA
Source organism: uncultured Acidimicrobiaceae bacterium (assembly GCA_964421925.1). Lineage (GTDB taxonomy): Bacteria > Actinomycetota > Acidimicrobiia > Spongiisociales > UBA5794 > JACZST01. The sequence continues at coordinate 1,113 of CAYQZO010000479.1, read as the reverse complement.
CTCGTCGACAAGATCGTGCTCGATCAGGGTCCGGGCCAGGTGAGCACTGCCAAGCACGTGGATGTCCCGACCGGGTGCTGCGCGCAACTTGTCGACCGCCCCGATCACGTCGTCGGGCGGGAGCAGCTCGGAGTTGTTCCAGTGCAGGTCTTTCGGTGACAGCGTTCGTGAAGCAACGTACTTCTTCACCGAATTCATGTGGTCGGCGAACGGGTCGCCGGCGCGCTCGGGCCACGCCGCCGCCATGGTCTCCCATGTTCGACGGCCGAAGAGCAGGGCGTCGGTGGTCTTCGTGGTCTCGTCGAACGCCGCACCCATGGTCTCCGGGTCGAAGAAGGGCATCGACCATCCGCCGTGGGCAAACCCCCCGTCGGTGTCCTCCTCGGCCCCGCCGGGAGCCTGCACCACGCCGTCGAGGCTTATGAAGTCGCTGACAACGAGTCGCATGGCTACGCCGCCTCGGCGAGCAGAGCGTCGATCTGGCCGACCGCCACGGTGAGGCCTTCCTCCATGCCCATCTCAACCATTTGCTCCAGGGCGTCGAGGGACGGGAAGGTCGTCTCGATGGTCATCAGCGTGGTGCCGCCCGGCAGCTCGCTCAGGGACACCCGCATGGTCACCGTGGGCATCTCCGGGTTCGGATTGCCGCCGTCGTCGGCGAACCCGTCCTCGATCTCGAGGTACCGAGGAGCATCGACGGCGGTCACCGTCCACCACCCGTGGTACTTGTCGCCTTCGGGCCCGGTCATGTAGTAGCCGACGTGACCGCCGGGGGTGAGGTCGTGGTCGACGAAGGTCGCCGGGTAGGTCGGTGGCCCCCACCATCGCTCCAGCCGGCGCGGGTCCTCCCACACCTGCCACACCCGCTCGATGGGAGCGTCGAGCTCGGCGGTGAGGGTCATGGTCAGGTTGTCGGTGTCCTTACGGACGCTCTTCACGGTCATGCGTGGTCTCCTTCTCCAGGATCGGCGATGATCTCGTCGATCCGGTCGATGCGGCTCCGCCAGATCGCCTCCAGCTCATCCAGCAGCCGGTTGGCCCTGCGGATGGTCTCGATGTCGGTCTCCACGAGCTGCTCCCTCCCGCTCTTCTGCTTGGTGACCAGGCCGGCCC
>CAYQZO010000478.1:0-1807 GCA_964421925.1 uncultured Acidimicrobiaceae bacterium | reverse complement strand
ACCCACCGGGCGCAGGTCCCCGGGGAGGTCGGGGTGGCCCGGCGCAAAGGCGCGGGTGGCGCCCTTGCGGTGCACGCACAGCGGCTTGGACGCGCCGTCCACAGCGTGCTCCTCGATCTTGGCGAGATTGTGGGCGACGTCGAACACCAGCGGCATGTCGACGGTCGTCCCGATGGCGTCGGCGAAAGCAGCCCTCGCCTCGTGGGCGAGGATGTGCCGGTTCGTCCAGGCGAAGTTGGCGGCGGCCGCCATCGCCCCCAGGTAGGCCTGGCCCTCCTCCGAGGAGACCGGGACACAAGCCAGCTGGCGGTCGGGAACGGTGATGCCGTGACGGCTCATCGCCGGGCCCATGAGCTTCAACTGGTCCTGGCACGTCTGGTGCCCGAGGCCGCGGCTCCCACAGTGGATCATCACGACCACCCCACCCGCGGCGAGGCCGTAGGCATCGGCGGCTTCGGGATCGAGGATCTCATCGACCAGCTGGATCTCGAGGAAGTGATTGCCTGCCCCGAGCGAACCCAGCTGTCCCTCACCCCGATGCAGCGCCTTTGGCGATACCAGATCGGGTCTGGCCCCGGGTGAGGTGCCGTTCTCCTCGCAACGTCGCAGATCCTGCTCGTTGCCGTAGCCGGCGTCGACCGCCGCCCTCGCCCCCTCCGAGAGCACCGCTTCGACGAGGCTGCGCCCGGCGATGGCACCCTTGCCCAACCCGCGGGGGATGCGATGGTCGAGCTCGCCCATGATCCGACCGCTGTGTCGCGAGAAATCCTGCTCGGTGAGCTCGGTCGCCAGCAGACGGACCCCGCAGCAGATGTCGAAGCCGACGCCCCCCGGCGAGACGACCCCGCCGGCATCGACGTCGGTCGCCGCCACCCCGCCGATCGGGAAGCCGTATCCCCAGTGGATGTCCGGCATGGCGAAGGAGGCCTCGACGATGCCGGGGAGGTGGGCCACGTTGACGACCTGTTGGACGGCGCGATCCTCCTCCGCCTTGACGATCAGCGCCTCGGAGGCGAACACGACCCCCGGCACCGCCATGCCGTCGGTCGGGGGGATCTCCCATCGGGCGTCGGCGACGCGCTTCAGTTCCATACCCTCATCGTCGTTGGCGCGGCCCCGCTCGTCCAGAGCCGCCGCTCTGCTACGCAATGCTTCAATGACGGGCGTCCACCAGCGTCTCCGGCTCCAGCTCGAGCTCGGGAGCGCTTGGTGGACGCCGGATCCGCATCAGGATCCACGCACCGGCGAGTCCGATGCCGGCGATCAGGATGACGGCGAGGCCGACCGTCCACCAGGGGAAGGCCGCCTCCACCGGCAAGGCTCCGAAGTCGACTCCGAATACCTCTGCGCCGGCGACGATCGTCAGCGTGTGGATCGTCGCTGGGGTCTCCATGTCTTCGGGGAGGGTGCTGCCATCGATTTCCACCCGGTAGGTGCCGGGAGCAAGCGGAGCCAGGCCGTACGTACCGTCACCGGCGCTCTCCGTCGTGGCGACGCTTCCGTCGGAGTGCGTCGCCGTCACGGTCACGCCGTCGATGCCTTCCTCGTCCGGATCGCGATTGCCATCCGTGTTGTCATCGAGCCAGACCACGCCCGAGATCGCTGCTTCCTCCGGCTCGGGTTCCTCCGGGACGACCGGCGAAACGCTCACCCGCAGGACCTGCGTCGTGTGGTCGTCGCCCTTGCCGTCTCCGAACATGGCCGAGTCATCCGGCCAGTCGGAGGCGATGATCTCGGCATGGGACTGATAGACACCCTCGTCGGCAGCCCGGACCGTGATCGTCATCTGCGCCCGCCCGAGGTAGGG
>CAYQZO010000477.1:0-1807 GCA_964421925.1 uncultured Acidimicrobiaceae bacterium | reverse complement strand
GACTTCTCCTACCACCCGAAGATGGGCATGTTCATCATCGAGAACCGGCAGAGCAGCGACCCGGCGGGCTTCGTCAGCTACGAGGTGGAGAGCGACCGGCACATCGCCACCCTCGGTGTGGTCGTGGCGAGCCAGTGGTTCGGGACCGGCATCCCTATCGAGGCGGTGGAGCTCGTACTGTGGTTGCTCTTCCACCAGATGGGCTTCGAGACGGTGCGCCTGTGGACCCACTCGGGGAATCCCCGTGCGGTCGGGGCCGCCAGGAAGCTCGGCTTTCACGACGGGGTGCGGCTGCGCGAGGCCATCTACAAGGACGGTCGCCGCTACGACAACCTGCTCATGGACCAGCTTCGCGAGGAGTGGGAGGAGCGCAGCCCCAACCCACCCGATGTGATCAAGCCGGGCGTCGGTCTCACCCAAGAAGCCTGAGGGCGCGAGCCTTCTACCATCCGCTCATGGCCGTCGACTTCGACATCGGCCGCATCGCCAAGCTCGCCCGCGTCGCCCTCAGCGATGAAGACCTGGCCACCTACAGCGACCAGCTAGAGATGATCCTCGAGCACGCCGCTCGCGTCCAGGCGCTCCCCACCGACGGCGTCGAGCCGACGTCGCATCCACTCCCGATGGTCAACGCCTTCCGTCCCGACGAGGTGACCGAGTGCCTCGATCGCGCCGAGGTGCTCGCCTCGGCTCCGGATCACGACGACGGCTACTTCCGCGTCCCCAAGATCCTCGATCAAGCATGACCGACCTCGCCGACCTCACCATCGCAGAAGCAAGTACCGGCCTGCGCTCTGGAGCTTTCTCCGCAGCTGAGCTCCTTGATGCGGTGCTGCGCCGGGCGGCGGTGAGCGAGTCGCACCTGCACGCCTATCTGACCATCGACTCCGATGGCGCCCGGGCCGCGGCCGCCGCCGCCGACCGCGCCCTCTCCGATGGCGACCAGGAACGCCCCCTGCTCGGCATTCCCATCGCCCTCAAGGACAACATGGTGACCCGCGGCGTCGAGACCACCGCCTCCTCACAAATCCTGGCCGGGTGGGTCCCTCCCTACGACGGAACCGCGGTGGCCAAGCTGCGGGAGGCGGGCGCAATCATCGTGGGCAAGACGAACCTCGACGAGTTCGCCATGGGCTCCTCCACTGAGAACAGCGCCTTCGGCGCCACCCGCAACCCGTGGGATCCCGACACGGTGCCCGGAGGCTCCTCGGGCGGGTCGGCCGCAGCGGTGGCCGCCGGGTCGGCGCTCGGCGGGTTCGGCTCCGATACCGGAGGATCCATCCGTCAGCCGGCCTCCCTCACCGGGACGGTCGGCGTGAAGCCGACCTACGGCCTGGTCAGCCGGTACGGGTTGATCGCCTTCGCTTCCTCGCTCGATCAGATCGGGCCCATTGCCCGCACCGTCGACGATGCCGCGGTGCTGCTGGAGGCGGTCGCCGGGTGGGATCGGCGCGACGCGACCAGCTACCGGGGCGACCTTCCGGGAATCTCGGCCTCACTCGAGGCGGGTGTCGCCGGGGTGCGCATCGGGCTGATCACGGAGCTGAGTGGTGACGAGATCGATCCCCAGGTTCGTGCCGCCACCAGAGTCGCCCTCGACTGGCTCGCCGATGCCGGGGCGGCGGTGAGCGAGGTGTCGCTCCCCTCCACCGAGTTCGCCCTCTCCGCGTACTACCTGATCGCACCGGCCGAGTGCTCGGCCAACCTCGCCCGCTTCGACGGAGTCCGCTTCGGGCTGAGAGAGGACGGCGAGACCACCGAGGAGATGATGGCCCGCACCCGGGGCGCCGGTTTCGGCCCCGAGGTC
>CAYQZO010000476.1:0-1807 GCA_964421925.1 uncultured Acidimicrobiaceae bacterium | reverse complement strand
GCGTAACCGGCGGCGTCGGCGAGCTCGATCCCGCCTTTGATGAGAGCCACCCCCTGGCGGATCCGGCCCCCGGTGCCGAGCGCGGTGCCCCGCGTGATCAACGCCTCGGCGATGTACTCGGTGAGCTGCAACTCCTCCAGGTAGGGCAGGGTGGCCTCGGCGATCTCGGCGGCCCTGTCCATGTCGCCGTTGAGCTGGTGGCCCCGGGCAAGCTCGGCAGCGGTCATCGCCAGCCGCGGATCGGACCCGAGGTCGGCGCCTTCGACGTGGGGTTCCAGGAGGTCGATGGCTCGCTGGATCATCTTGGCGTCGTTGTAGTTCCTGCCCATGGCGAAGATCGTCCGGTTGACGGCCTCTTGGTCCCCGGTGCTCCGGTAGTGGTCGAGCGCCTTCTGGCCAAGCTCGGCAGCGGCCTCGTACTCACCGAGGGTGCCCGCCGCCTCGGCCATGCGCTCCCAGATCGGGGCGCGCGCGGCGTCGTCGCCGGTGGTGGCGAGGGCCTGCCCGGCGAGCGAGCTGGCTTGCTCGTAGGCGTACAGGTCGGCGGCGCGATCCGAGGCGGCCAGCAGGGCCTCCCTGGCCTGGGTGCGGAGCTCGAGTGCCCGTTCGCCCGATGCCGCCTCGTAGGCCTGCAGGTAGTGGTCGGCCACGATGGGGGCGAACTCCGGGCCGAACCCCTCCCAGTAGCGGGCCGCCTCCAGGTGCCTGTCCAGCCGCACCTCCTTGCTGATCCGCCCGTGGGCCACTTCCCGGATCAGGCCCTGGACGAACTGGTACTGCCCCCGTTCCGGGGAGAGGCGGTCCCGGTTGACTTCTATGAGCTGAGCCCGCACCAGCGGCGCCAACCGGTCGTCGAGCCCGGCGGCGTCGAGACCGCCGATCGCGCTCAGCGTGTCGAGAGTGAAGCTGTGGCCGGCGATGGCGGCGTCCTGGAGCAGCTCCCGCTCCGAAGGTTCGAGACGATCGATGCGGGCTCCGATGACCGCCTGCAGCGACTCGGGAACCGCCAGATCGCCGAGGTCGCCCTCGTAGCGGTAGCGACCCCCCTCTTCGCGCAGCTCACCGCTTCCCACCAGCATCCGCACCATCTCCACCGCATACAGCGGGATGCCGGTGGCCCGCTCGATGATGGCGTCGCGCACCTCCTCGTCGACGCCGGGGACCATGCCGTCGACCAGCTCCACCATGTCCGCCTCGGCGAGCGGACCGAGATGCATGGAGACGAAGCCGTGCTTGCCCTGGCCCCAGCCGGGCCGCCGCTCCAGCAGGTCGGGCCGGGCCAGCGTGATCACCATGATCGGGCTGTTGCGCGACCACTCGGGGAGCTGTTCCACGAAGTCGAGGAGCGCCGGGTCCGCCCAATGGAAGTCCTCGAAGATGAGCACGGTGGGGCCGCGGTCGGCGATGCGCTCGAAGAAGGTCCGGAAGGCGGCGAACAGCTCGGCCTGGTCGCCGAGGGCGGCGTCGCCGATGCCGAGCAGACTGGCCAGCCGCGGTTCGAGCCACTTCGCTTCGTCATCGTCGGGGATCCAGTCGCGGACGGCGTCTGCGAGCATGTCCCGGGTTGTGGCTTCGTCGTAGATCTCGGCAATGCGGGCGCGGCGGCGCACCATCTCACCGAGCGCCCACAGGGTGACCCCTTCGCCGTAGGCGGGCGAGCGCCCCTCGTGCCAGTAGGTGGTGTCGACCAGCCCATCGATGTAGTTGCCGAACTCCTCGACGAGCCTGGTCTTGCCGATCCCGCCCTGGCCCACGATGGAGACCAGTCGCATCCGGCCTTCGCGAGAGAGGGCGGCGTAGATGTCCT
>CAYQZO010000475.1:0-1820 GCA_964421925.1 uncultured Acidimicrobiaceae bacterium | reverse complement strand
CGCCGGTAGCTCCGCCAGCGCTGCCGGCCGCTCCACCAGCGCCGTAGCCCCGCGGCCCGGTCAGGACGCTGCGGGTTCCGGCAGCGCTTCGACGTGTTCGATACGGGCCGGCACGTGCTTGTGCCACGGCGTGCCCGCATAGGCATCGCGCCAGCCAGTGGCGGTCAGCATGTTCGGCGCGACGCCGGGCACCCGACGTTCGCCATCCTCGTCGGTGTAGTCCAGGCCATACCCGTTGGGCAGCGACGCATGCCCGGACAGCATCGCCGCACTGACCTCTACGGTGGCCACCGCCGTGCCGGTGGCGGTGGTGATCCGGGCCCGGTCACCATCCGCGAGCCCGAGCGCCTGCGCGTCCTCGACGCTGATGCGCAGCGCCCCATCGGCATCGCGTTTGCGCCACGCCGGATCGCGGAAGATGTCGTTGGCGGTGTATGCCCGTCGCTCCCCGGCCGACAGCACGATCGGAAACTCGGGGCTGGTGTGCATGGGATGCGCCGCGCGCAAACCCCTTATTTCGTCCAGCATCTCGGGCATGTTCAGGGCGATCTTGTGATCCGGGTGGCTGATGAGAGCGAAATCGGCGTCGTACTCGTGCACGGTGAACGTCACACCTGACCGGCTGGACAGAATCGCGTCGAACAGCGCGTTGCCGTCGGCATGGCCGGCCCGCCGCACGGCTTCCGGGTACTGCATGGCGGCCTTCTGAGCAAGCCCCCACAATGCCGCGGCACCGGCAAGGCCGTCCGGCAAGGTCGGCCCCAGCGTCTCGTAGAGCACGAACGGGACCAGCCTGCTCAAGCTCGGGTTGACGCTGACGGACTCGAGGAACGCCTGCGTGTACGCGGCGCGGCCCTCCTCGGCGGCATCGCGCAGCGGCTTGAGCTCGGCGTCGTCGACGATACCGAGTGCGCGGACCAGCCGGGCCCAGATCTCCGGCTCGGGCAGGGTGCCCGCAAGCGGCTCGAACAACCGGTGCCGGAGGTGGAAAGTGTTGTGCGGGAACTCGAGGTTGAAGAACGTCGCCTCCGCCTTCTCGAACTGGGTGGCCGCCGGTAGCACGTAGTGCGCCAGCCGGGCGGTTTCGGTCAGCGCGACGTCTATGACCACCATCAGCTCCAGTGCTGCGAACGCCTCCCGGCACGCGGCGGAGTTCGCCAGCGAGTGGGCGGGGTTGCTGGCCTCGACGATCATCGCCCGGAATCGATCCGGATGGTCGGTCAGGATCTCTTGGGGCACAACGTTGCTCGGCATGAGCCCACCGATGATGGGCGCGCCGGTGACCGGTGAGCGCCCGACCCCACCGGAGCGGATCAGGGGTGCGAACGACGAGTGCATGTGCTGACCGCCGCGCTTGCCGAAGTTGCCGGTGAGGATCCACAGCAGCTTGTTCAGATACGAGCACAGCGTGCTGTTAGGTGACTGCTGGATACCGAGATCCTCGAACACGGCCACGCTCTGCGCGCCGGCGATCCGCCGGGCCGCCCTGCGGATGAGCTCCTCGTCGACGCCGCACCGGTGTGCGTAGTCGGCGATGTCGACCTCGCGCAGCACCGCACGGACGGCGTCGGCGTCATTGACGTGCTGGGCGAGGAACGCCTCGTCGCAGAGGTCTTCGGCCACCAGGACGGCGGCCAGCGCCGCCAGACACCAGGCGTCGGTGCCGGGCCGCACCCGCAGATGGATGTCGGCCATCCTGGCGGTGTCGGTGATGACCGGATCGATCACGATCATCGAGCGCCCGGGGTCCTTGGCGATGTCGTTGAGCACGACTCGCGCCCGCGGAAAGCTCTGCGACATCCACGGGTTCTTGCCGACGA
>CAYQZO010000474.1:0-1829 GCA_964421925.1 uncultured Acidimicrobiaceae bacterium | reverse complement strand
TCGAGGCGGCCTCGGGGCGGGTGGTGCTGGACGAGGGAGTAGAGGTGGTAGCCGCGGTGGTGGTCGTGGAGTCCCCGGTCTCCGATCCGCAAGCCGCCAGCACGATCATCAACGCGGCCGTCACGGTCAACCCGTGCTTGCTGGGTCTCATGGCACTGATGATCCGGTTCCGTGCTTCTGGTTACCCAGAGGAGTTGGTCACAGCATGACGGGACATCTGGCGCTCGCGTCAGACAGCAGACGGTCGTGAGGGGTGCCTGGCGGTAATACGCGGTCTGTGTCAGGGCATCGCCCTGGTGGTAGCTGCGATGGCGGGTTGGGCATACCTCTGAGCTCAGGTTGATTGGGACGATGGTGCGGCTTCTGACCCCGTCTCTGTCCATTGCGGACGCTGGCATCGGAATAAGGCGCCGCCTCGTCGGCGGGTATGAGCCGTACGACCCGTCTAGGGCCTGAGAGGTTCCGCATATACGACTACGTTGCTGTCGTAGCTCCGCTCCGCCTCGTTGAAGCCTCCTCCGCACGTGATCAGGGTGACCACCGGTGCGCCCTCGCGACTGAAGACGGTTCCGAGTGGAAGCTCGTCTTTGTGGTAGATGACACGTCCGACGACCCGGAACAGCCGGGTGGAGTTGTCGTCGAAGCCTATCGACACTCGTTCACCCGGCTCCAATTGATGTAAGGAGAAGAACACGCCCGGCCCCTGGCTGGCCAGATCCACGTGTGCTGCAAGGACAGCCGAGCCAGATTCCCCCGGGGACGGTCCGAACCTGTACCAGGCCACCTCATTGACGTTGCCCGGTATGTCCATTTGACCTGTCTTGCTGTCGACCCCGTAGGGAACGATCGGAGCCTTCACGTTGATGGAAGCAATCTCCAAGACCACCGGGATGGGCCCTCCTAATGCGGCGACGTCTTCGAGCAGCGTGGCCTGGTTGGGCAGGATCGTGCTGGGACTCGCGCCGCCGGCTTGCATCGTCGTCGAGGGTGCTTCGTCATCGTCACGTCCCGGTGCCGACAAGCTCTCTTCGACTGACGTGATGTCGCCTGTGCTTCGACTCGAAAGAGTCAGCCAGACGAGCGGACCAGCGAAGGCGAGAAGCAGGGCAATCGCAGCCATCAACCTCCCGATCGTGACTGCGCGAGAAGGACGGTTGTGGGAGTCGCTCATGTGGTGGATGGAGGTTGTACAGAGGTGAGGGCGGTCCCCCAAGAGACCGCCCTCTGCCTGGGATCTGGGCTCGGCTACGTCTCTTTGCGGTGGGCCGTGAGCACCGAGCCGCCGATAACGATTACCGCCAGCCCCAACAGTGCTGCGGGGATGAAGGGGTTGACCGCTTCGGTGAGGCCCGCGCTTCCGGTGGGCACGCCCTCCGGTGTCGAGGCGAGGCCGGTGAGGGAGGCCGCGGCCACCTGGAACGATCCGCCGGAGACTGACCCGATGGCGTAGGCGATGGTGTTGGCGCCCTCCGCCAGCGCCAGATCGGCGTCGAAAGCCACGGTGCCGGGATCACCCGCAGCCGTGACCTTGATGTTGTAGGTGTTCGCCGGCACGTCGGTGTCGGCGCCTGCGCCATTGGTGACACCTTCCCAGACCGGCGCATCGTTGGCGAGCACGTCGACCGCACCGAAGTCGGCGAGGTGACGGGCGGTGACTCGAGCATCACCGGCGTTGGTCGACGAGTTGTTCTCGACGAACACACCCAACGTCGGGCTCCCGCCTTCCTCGAGGTAGGCGGCGATGGTGGCCACGGCTCCCGCGCCGAGGTTGGCCGAGCCCATCAAGGCCGGGTCGTCACTCGACGGATCGGCGCCTGTGGCATAGATCT
>CAYQZO010000473.1:0-1840 GCA_964421925.1 uncultured Acidimicrobiaceae bacterium | reverse complement strand
CGTCCTTTGTCGATAGGTTGGTGACGATCCACACCCCGACGCCGAGGGCCTTGGCCAGATCCCCGGCGATGTCGAGGGCGGCCTCGGCGAGCGGGGACCCGTCGACGGGCACCACCACGCGCTTGGTCGACTCGCCCGGGTGTGGCTCCATGTTCGGTCCCACCATGAACACGGGCCGGCCGAGATCACGCACGACCGCCTCTGCCACCGAGCCGACGTGACCTCTGTGGGGCAGCACAGAAGCGGCGGTCGCCATACAGATCAGACGGTCCGACCCGGCGGCTTCGACGATGGCCTGCTCCGGATCGCCGTCCGGGTTGACCTCGATGGCCACGTCGCGTCCGGGCAGATACTGATCGGCAATACCACGCAACCACCCGTCGTCCTCCCCGGCCCGGAACAGTCGGATCCCGAGCCCGAGGCGATCGGCGAGCCGGCCCGCCACGGGGACGCCGCGCACGCTCGCCTCGCTCCCGTCGAGGGGAACCATCAGCTCGGTCATCTCGGCCACTGAGAACGCGGGCACCATCGACCTCCTCCGTCTTTCCCCCATTGTCGCATCGTGCGTGCTCCTGTTCAGGGGGCTTTGGCCCCTACGAAGCCGTGGAGGCGCTCCACCAGGGCGTCGGCGAAGGCCTCCGAGTTGAGCTCGGCATCGACCTCGACCACCTCGACGTCCGGCCGCAGCGCTTCACGCAGCGTCGGGGCAAACATCGCATCGGCCTCGGGATCGTGCAGATCGGCGCCTGCCACGCTCAGCGACGACCACCCGCGCTCCGGCACCATGACGCAGGCCGGATTGCCCGCCTTGTTGAGGTTGGCGGCGACCAGCCGGGCGATGGAAGCCACCTCTTCCCCGGTCGTGCGCGCTTCGACGCGGAACCGGTCGGGCACCGAGTACTTGCGCCGTGCCAGGCCCCGCTCCTCCCACAGCGGGTCGCCCGAATCCCGTCGCGAGATCGGCCCGCACGAGATCATGTCGAAGCCGCTCGGAGCGATCACCTGGGGGATCCCAACGCGCCCGGCGGCCTCCAGGCGGTCGGGGCGAGCGGCCCGGTTTCCGCCGAGCATGTGCTCGCTGAGCCCGGCGGGCACCACGTCGACGACGCCGCGAAACAGCCCGGTGCCCACCAGATCCTCGAAGGCGTTCTCCCCGACTCCCTGGGCGTGGAAGGGGATCACCGAGTAGCCGAGGGCCTCCAACCCGGCGATCACCGCCTGGGTGCAGGTCTCGGAGAACCGGAACCCGGTCACCGCCACCGGAGGCTCCCCGGTGGGGATCACCGGCCCGCTCCCCCGCGCCGCCATGCCGTGGACGGCGGCGGCGCCGAGCTCGAGGAAGGCGCGGGTGAGGTCGTTGAGGCCCACGAAGTCGACGGGTGCGTTCATCATCGTGATGTCGGCGGTGCCGAAGAACCTCGCGGCATAGGCGGGCATCGCCGCCGCGCTCGAGATCATCACCTTGGGGACGCCGACGGGGAGCGTGCGCATCACTCCAGTCGCCAGCGTGGTGTTGGACGTCCCGCCGAAGGACACGATGCCGTCGCAGCGGCCGTCCTCGAACAGCTGCTGCACCGTGATGATGGCGCCCTGCATCATCAGCGTCGACGCCTGCCCGGTGTCCTCCAGGGCATGGACCGCGGCGATATCGCTGCCCGCGGCAGCGGCCACCTCGTCGGCGCCGATGGATGCGGCGACCGGGGCGGGGCCGCCGTAGCCGATGTCGATGAGGATGGGCGTGGCGCCGAGCTCGGCGATGCGGTCCCGCAGATACTCGGCCTCCCGCCACTTGGTGTCGAGCGTGCACAGCATGACGATGTGCGGGTCCATGACTGCTCCT
>CAYQZO010000472.1:0-1846 GCA_964421925.1 uncultured Acidimicrobiaceae bacterium | reverse complement strand
TTCTGCATGGATGATGTGGCGCTACTGGCGGGGAACGGCGGGCACGTGACCGGCCAACCGCGGACGCAAGACCGGCGATGGCTCGCCGGTGCCGTAGCAGCAGCACGCCCGGACGCACACTGCTTAGCCGTTCTTTAACCGAGCGTTAGCTCCAGGGAGAGGGCAGACCGGTCATAGTGGGGGCGTTGCACTCGACCCCTACCAGTGACGGTAGGGGTCGAGCTACGCCCGAAGGGGAGGGCACAGGTGGCACCACCGCCTACTCCTGAAGGAGAGCGGGATCAGTGGCCAGACCCGATCGCCCGACTGCTGTTGCTCGGTCAGCGCCGCCTTCGCATCGCCAGGGCCCGACACTTGTTGCGATCCAGTTTGTGGTTCATCCCCGCGATCGCGTTCGCTATATCGGTCGGGCTCTCTTTCACGACGACGTTCATTGACCGCCACCTCGGTGCGTCGGTGTCGCTTCCGTTCGGGCTCGCCGTGGACGCCGACAGCGCCCGCGGGCTGCTATCGCTGATCAGCTCGTGGATGCTCACCTTCATCGGCCTGGCCTTCACCATGACCATCGTGATCCTCCAGCTAGCCAGTGCGCAGTTCTCGCCTCGAGTACTTGGAACGTTGGTGCGTGATCGATACAGCCAGCTGTCGCTGGGAATCTTCGTTGGGACCTTTGCCTATGCCTTTTTGGTCATGCGCGAGGTACGCAGCGGATCGGGTCAGGATTTTGTCCCGGCGATCTCGATGGCGACGGCGTTCACGCTGGTCCTGATGAGTCTCGGAGTCTTCATCAGGTATGTGAATCACGTGGCCCAGTCGATCAGAGCGGGTTCGGTGATCACGACGGTGGCGGATGCCACCCGCGGGGTGCTCGACGACATCCTGCCGAGATCCATCGAGGCGAGTCACGCCGAGGACTCATGGCTGTACCGCACGCTCCCTGCGCCACAGAGTGGGGTGCTGGTGAGCTTCGACGAGCAGAGCCTGGTGGCATTGGCAAAGCGGCGGAACATAGTCCTGGAGATCGTTCCGGGCGTCGGACAGTTCATTCCCCGCGGGGCTCCGGTGGTCCGGGTCCTCGGCGATCCCGATGCCCTTGACCGACGCGAGGTGCTCGGCCAGATCCAGATCGGCGCCGAGCGGACGATGCGGCAGGATCCGACCTTCGGGTTCCGGCAGCTGGTCGACATCGCCGAGCGGGCGCTCTCCCCTGGGGTGAACGATCCCACGACGGCGGTGGAGGTGATCGATCACCTCCACGATCTGTTGCGCGACATGCTGGGTCGCGACTTTCCCACCGGCATCCACGCCGACCCAGAGGGCACCGTGCGTCTCGTCGTGCCGACGCTGAGCTGGCACGACTTCCTCCGGCTAGCCGTCGAGGAGATCCGCCATTACGGCGTCAACTCGCTGCAGGTGTCGCGGCGCCTCCGCACGATGCTCGAGGATCTCCGATCCGTCGCCCCGACCGAGGAACGCTCGGCGATAGACCACGAGCTGGCGCTCCTCCACGAGGTAGCAAGACAGCACTTCCCGGAGGTCATGGATGCGGTCGCCGAGCCCCGGCGCTAGCGCGGCACGCCCGGAGGAACTCGAATCCCCAACCTTCTGATCCGTAGTCAGTACAGCCATCCGCCCATCAGTCACCGGGATCGCTTACACGACATCGCCCGAGCGTCAGCAACTCCTTCGACGCCGGGAGCCTCCTTACTCCCGGCCCTCCGCACGCTTCGGATCTCGCCATGGAATCCGACCCGCTTTGAGACCGCGATACGACGGGAACGGATTCGACAACGACACACCCTGCCGAGTCTCGCCGACGCAGTAGGGATCTCGAGACGAATGCTCT
>CAYQZO010000471.1:0-1871 GCA_964421925.1 uncultured Acidimicrobiaceae bacterium | reverse complement strand
ACCACCCGCCGCACCGGGCGGCCGACGTGGCGCCGGCCGGGGCTGGACCCGCTGGCCGCTCGCCCGGGTCGGTGAGCAGCAGCTGCATCAGCATCTCGCGGACATGGGTGTCGAGGTCGTTCTGCTCGCGCAGCTCGGCCTTGCCCGCGTCGATCGAGATCGGATGGGCGATGGCGCGGATGATCGGTTTCTGGCCCATGGCTACCTCGTCGATGCCTTGGCTTGGGTGTTGACGACCGAGACGACCCCCTGCGGCAGGCCGGTGGCGGCGAAGCAGAGGCCGACGGAGCTTTCCGACAGGGTCGGCGTGGAATTCGAGCGCACCTGGATGTCGGGCACGATCCAGGTGACGAGGGTGCAGGGGCTGGGCACGGTGCCGGTGCCGACGGGGATCTGGAACGAGCAGCCCGAGATGGTGAAGCTGTCGGCCATGGTCAGGATCGTCCCGCCATCGGCCTTGGCCCGCCCCGAGGCGGTCGCGCTGACCGAGCCGCCGTGCGGGCATTGCATCGTCGTCTGGTCGGTCAGAGCCTTGCCCGCCATCACGACACCTCCAATGCGCCGGAGTTCACGCTGGTCCCGCCCGAGGTCACCTCGACCTTGCCGACGCCGGAGGAGGCATTGGCCACCCCGCTCGAATCCACGGTGACCGAGCTGCCGCCGCCCTCGGCCGTGACGCTCGCGGCCTCGATCGTCACGGTCGCGCCCGCGTCGTGGGTGATCGAGCTGTTCATCGTGGTCTTCGCGTCCTGGTCGGTCTCGGCGGTGATCTCTCCGGCGCCGTCGTCGAGACGGACGGTGTTCCGCTCGGTCTTGAGGATCTTCATCGTCGCGGTGGCGCTTTCGGGCACCTCGCCGTCGCCCCAGAAGAAGCCACACCAGACCGGGTAGGAGGGATCGCCGGCCTCGAATTCGACCCAGACCCCGGTGCCGGGTTCGGGCAGCAGGTGCAGGCCGACGCCGTTGCCGGCATAGGGCACGCAGGGCATCGCGATCACGCTCTCGGCCCCGAAGACCGCGGGCACCGTCACCTCGAGCCGCCCGCGGCCGGTGGCGTCGGTGTTGCTGACCACCGTGCCGCGGTACTTCCCGAAGAAGTGGTTCGCCAGCCAGGTCTCGATATCCTCGATGCGGTCGCGGTCCATCCTTACCCCCATGCGTTCCGTAACAGTGTCAGCTCCATCACATGCGCCCGCGGGCCGACCCGGTGGATCACCTCGCCCACGAGGTAGCTGCCGGAATGAAGCATCCCGGCGCCGTCGATCTCGACCAGCGTATGGGCATGGATCAGCCCGCCCGCCGCCTCCGGCGTGGTGCGGCAGCGGGCGGTGATGAAGAAGCCGTTCTCGATCAGCGTGGCCTCGGCCCGGGCGCCGAGGCCCCCGGTGTCGTTGCCCGCGACCGCGGGCATCGCGACCCGTGGCTCGGCGGCGATCATCGCGAGCGGCATGGACCCCATGGCGGGCAGCGGCGATTGCGGCGCCTCGCCCGAGAGGTCGGACTTGTTGGCAACGTCCAGCCCCTTGGCACTGGCCGAGGTCGGGCGCTCCACGTTCCACTCGATCTCGAGCTCGGTCAGCGCGCTGGCCCTGTTCTTGATCGAGAGCGTCCGCGCCGCCGGTCCGGCCACAGGCGGGCGCTTGAAATGGCCGGTCCTGATCCCGACCACGTTCGAGGTCACCCAGAACAGGAACCCGTTCCGCCGCGCCAGCATGTTGAGGAAAGAGAGGTCCGTCCCGCGCTGCATCAGCGCGTTCTGGGTGGTCAGGTGGCGGGCGGGCGTCGCCTCGGTGTCGGGGATCATGCCCGCCGCGCCGATCACCGCCATCGCCGCCTCGCTGTCGGTGACCATCGGCCAGGTGGCGATCTTG
>CAYQZO010000470.1:0-1871 GCA_964421925.1 uncultured Acidimicrobiaceae bacterium | reverse complement strand
CACCCGATTCACCGAGCTCGACCTGGCCAGGGTGATCGAGGAGCGCCTCGGACCGTTGTACGTGTCCATCCACGCCACCGATCCCGCGGTGCGTTCCCGCATGCTGCGCAACCGCCGCGGCGGGACCTCGCTGCGCTGGCTGCGGGCTCTGCTCGACCACGACGTCGTGGTCCACGGCCAGATCGTGCTCTGCCCGGGAATCAACAACGGGGCGGTGTTCGAGCGCACCGCCGCCGAGATCCTGGCCCGGTACCCGACGCTGGCCACGGTGGGAATCGTGCCCCTCGGCCTCTCCCGGTTCAACAGCGAGGAGCACCTGCGCGCCCACGATGCCGAGGAAGCCGCAGCAGACCTGGAGGCGGTGCACTTCTGGCAGGAGCGCGCCCTCGACCTGGTGGGGCGGCGCATGTTCTTCGCCTCGGACGAGCTCTACCTGCGGGCCGGGTGGCCCGTCCCGGACAGCGAGGACTACGAGGGGTTCGCCCAGCACGAGAACGGGATCGGGATGGTGCGCGCCTTCTACGACGAGGTGGAGGCGCTGATGGCGGGAGACCCGGACCGGGTACCGGTGATGACGGGCGAGTGGCGAACCATTCCTTCGGCACCCGCCGAGTACTACCGGGCGCAACGCCACCGTGCCGGCAGCGACCCACACGGCGAATCGGGACCAGCCACCATCCTCACCGGCAGCTACGGAGGTATGGCGCTCGACCCGATGCTCGCCGACCTCGAGTCCCTCGCCGCGAGATCCCTGCGGGTGATGACGGTGCCCAACGACTTCTTCGGTGGCAACACGGGGGTGGCCGGGCTGATGACCGGTTCCGACGTGATGCGGGCGATCGGTGCCGACGCCGTTCCCACCGGGCGCTACCTGCTCCCGGACGTCGCCCTCTCCGGAGACCGGTTCCTCGACGACGTCGACCTGGAAACAGTCCGGCAGGCGACCGACGTTCCCGTCATCGTGGCTGCCACCACCGCCGGTGGCCTGCTCGAGGCGGCGGGACGATGAGCAAGCTCCCCGTCGTCGTGATCCTCGGCCGCCCCAACGTGGGCAAGTCCACGCTGGTCAACCGCATCGTGCGCCGTCGCTCCGCGGTCGTCGACGAGCGGGCCGGTGTCACCCGCGACCGGCGCGAGTTCGACGCCGACTGGGACGGACGCCGCTTTCTGGTGGTCGACACCGGTGGCTGGGAGCACCGGCCCGGCGAACAGCTCACCTCCGACATCAGAGAGCAGGCCGAGATCGCCGTGGAGGGCGCCGACCTGGTGGTCTTCGTCACCGACGCCACCTCCGACCTCACCGACGACGACGTCGGGGTAGCGAGGATCCTGCAGAAGAGCAAGGTGCCCTACGTGTTCGCCGCCAACAAGGTGGACGGTCCCCGCCAGGAAGACGAGCTGCACCACCTGTTGGGGCTCGGCCTCGGCGAGCCGGTCCCGATCAGCGCCCTCCACGGGCGCAACACCGGGGACCTGCTCGACCGGGTCGTGGCCGGCATCCCCGAAGGCGACTTCGCCGAAGAGGACGAGGACGTCATCGCGAGCCTGGCCATCATCGGCCGCCCCAACGTGGGCAAGTCGACGCTGCTCAACAAGCTGGCCGGCGACGAGCGGGTGCTGGTCTCCGAGGTGCCCGGAACCACCCGGGATCCGATCAACCTGGTGGTCGAGCTGGAAGGCGAGTCCTTCGAGATCATCGACACCGCCGGTATCAAGCGCCGCACCAAGATCGGCGACGACGTCGAGCGCTTTGCGGTGATGCGGGCCAAGGAGGTGCTCTCCTCGGCCGACGTCGCCCTCCTCATGATCGACGGCACCCAGGGCGCGACCCACCAGGAGCAAAGGCTCGCCGAGGAGATCGTCAACGCCGG
>CAYQZO010000469.1:0-1877 GCA_964421925.1 uncultured Acidimicrobiaceae bacterium | reverse complement strand
GGTGACTTCGCCAGTTGGAAGGAGTACTGGCTGAGCGTCGGCGTCCCGGAGGACGAGGTGGGGGACGGATACGACTCCATCATCGATCCGAACGGGGTCAAGCCCCGGGTGTGGTTCCAGCAGGTTCCGGAAGCGAAGTCGGTGAAGAACCGGCTCCACTTCGACCTGCTGGTCGGAGGTGGGCGCTCGGTTCCCCTCGAGGAGCGCAAGTCGCGGGTGATCGCCGAGGCGGAGCGGCTGGTCGCCGCCGGTGCCACCGAGCGCCATCGTAAGGAGAGCCCGGAGATCGACCATTTCTTCATCGGGATGGCCGACCCGGAGGGAAACGAGTTCGACGTGGTGTGAGCTACCAGCTTCCGGCTTCCGCCAAGACGGGCGGATCTGGCAGCTGGTAGCTGGCCGCCTAATTGATCTCCACCTCGCCGTTGCCCTCGATGATCCGACCGATGACGGTGACGTCGAGGTCGTGGGAGCGGAACCCCTTCATGACCCGGTCGGCTTCACCCTCGGGACCGACGGAGACGAAGCCGATCCCCATGTTGAACACCCGGAACATCTCGTCGTCGGAAACGCCGCCCATCTTCTGCAGCACCTGGAACACGTTGGGGACGGTCCACCGCTTCGACTCGATCTCGGCGGCCGTTCCCTCCGGGAGGATGCGCACGATGTTGCCCGGGAGCCCGCCGCCGGTGATGTGGGCGAGACCGTGCGGCTTGGCCCTGGCCAGGGCGTTGGCGACCGCAGGGGCGTAGATGATCGAAGGAGCGAGGAGGACCTCGGCGGCCGGTTGGTCGGTCCCCGGGAAGTCGGCCTCCAGGTCGAGTTGGTCCACCACGAGCGCCCGCACCAGAGAGAACCCGTTGCAGCGGAGGTTCGGGCTGTGCACCCCGATGATCACGTCGCCGGGGACGATGGTCGAGTTGTCGATCTCATCGCCGAGGTCGACGATGCCGAGGGCGGTGCCGGCGACGTCGAAGCGGTCGCCTTCGATCACGCCGGGATGCTCCGCGGTCTCACCGCCGAGGAGGGCGACGTCCGAGTCGTTGCAGGCATCGCTGATCGACTCGACGATGGCCTCTACACGGTCCAGGTCGAGGTAGCCGAGGGCGATGTAGTCCTGGAGGGCGATCGGGGTCGCCCCGGCAGCGGCAAGGTCGTCTCCGGTCATGGCGAGCAGGTCGTAGCCGAGGCCTTCCACGAGGCCGGTGACCCTGGCCAGCTCGGCCTTGGTGCCGACCCCGTCGGTGGACAGCATCAGCACCGGCTTCATGTAGCCGGGAGGGACCCGGATCCCGGCGGCGAATCCGCCGAAGCCGCCGAGCACGTCGTCGGTCCAGGTGGTGGTGACCCGCCAGCCGATCCGCTCGACCAGCTCTTCTGCCTTGTCCAAGTTCACGCCGGCCTCACGATACGTGGTCATCGCACCCGTTCCAGCACGAATTTGGCGTCGGCAAGCGGAACCTCCGTGGGGTAGGAGCCGGACAGGCAAGCGGTGCAGAACCCGGCACCGTCCACCCCGGTGGCGGAGATCAAGGCATCGAGCTCGAGGTAGGCGAGCGAGTCGACGTCGAGGAAGGCGGCGATCTCGTCGATGCTGCGTCCGGCGGCGAGCAGGGTGGAGCGGTCCCCGGTGTCCATGCCGTAGAAGCACGGCCAGCGATACGGCGGCGACGAGATGCGCAGGTGCACCTCGGTTGCCCCCGCCTCGCGGACGAGCTTCACCAGCTGGCGGGTGGTGGAGCCGCGCACGATGCTGTCGTCGACGAGCACCACCCGCTTTCCCTCGAGCTCGCCGGGCATCGCGTTCAGCTTGAGGCGGACGCCGCGGTCGCGGATGGACTGGGCGGGCTGGATCAAGGTGCGCCCGATGTAGCGGT
>CAYQZO010000468.1:0-1886 GCA_964421925.1 uncultured Acidimicrobiaceae bacterium | reverse complement strand
CCCCATCGAGGAGATGCGGGTGATCGGCCCCGGCGACCTGGAGGCGCACCCCACCGGCGATACCAACCCGACCACGTCCTTCGAATGCCGGCCCGCGGTGGGGTCGGGGGGTTGGTCGAACCATGCCTACGGTCTGGCCATCGACATCAACCAGTTCCACAACCCCTACGTGAAGGGCGACCTCGTGCTCCCCGAGCTGGCCGAGGCCTACCTCGACCGCGGCGAGGTGCGCCCCGGGATGATCCTCGACGGCGACGTCGTCGTCGAAGCGTTCGCCGCCATCGGCTGGCAATGGGGCGGCCACTGGCGCACCCTCAAGGACTGGCAGCACTTCTCCCACAACGGCCGCTAGGAGCCACAGACCGCGTGGGACTACGCTCCGTGGCAGTCGACCCGGTCTAGTGGTTGACTAGTTAAGGTGCGAGCGACCCATTGACTACTCTCCGTAGTCGGAGCACACTAGGCTTCTGTCGTTCACCGGAGTTGGGACCTTGTACCGTCGACTGATACCCGCGGCGTCGCTGGCACTGCTCATCACCAGCCTCGCCGCGCCCGCCGCGGCGGCACCCCCGGACGACACCGATAGCTGGATTGTCATCCTCGACCCCGACACCCCGGCCGGTACGCACGCCTTCGGCATGGCCGCACCGCAGGGCGGAACCATCGAGCACATCTACCAAAACGTCATCAACGGCTTCTCCTTCCGCGGATCAAGCCAGGCGGCGGCGGCCATCGCCAGCAACCCCAACGTGCTCCGGGTGGAGCCCTCCAGAACCTTGCGCGCCACCGAGACCGGGCCGAACGGTGTGTTCCGTATCGACGCCTGGGCTGCCCATGGCGCGGGCCATGACGGGCGCATGGCCGACGGGACCCCGGTGCGGGTCGCCGTCCTCGACACCGGGATCATGCCCACCCATGCCGACCTGGTCCCCAACCTGCTGCCCGCGCAAGGCAAGAACTGCATCACTCTGGGTGCGGCGCCCAACGACGGGCAGGGCCATGGCACCCATGTTGCGGGGACGATCGCCGCCTCGTACAACGGCGTTGGCGTGATCGGTGTGGCCACCGATGCCAGCCTGGTTGCGGTGAAGGTGCTCGACGACACCGGGTTCGGCACCGACGCCCAGGTCCTCTGCGGCCTCGACCACGTCGCTGCCCTCGCCGCAGACGGAATCCCGACCGTGGTCAACATGAGCCTTGGCGAGGCCCACTCGGAGGGATCGGGTTGCGGCTCGAGCGCCCTCCACCAGGCCATCTGCAACCTCACCGGTGCCGGCGTGCCGGTGGTGACCGCGGCAGGGAACAACGCCGCCAACGCTTTCGACTTCTACCCCGCCGCCTATCCGGAGACGGTTGCCGTATCGGCGTTCTCCGACCTCGACGGAACCCGGAGCTTCGCCGGGTGCGGGTTCTGGTTCGACATCTTCAACCAGTGCGACGATGCGTTGGCCAGCTTCACCAACTACGGATCGCTCATCGACGTGACCGCCCCCGGGGTACGGGTCAACTCGACCACCAACGACGGCGGGTGGGGCTTGAACTCGGGCACCTCCATGGCGGCGCCACACGTCACCGGAGTCGTGGCGCTCGTGCTCGCCGCCAACCCGACGCTGAATCCCGAGCAGATTCGCGGTCTGTTGCGCGCCACCGGCGAGTGTCCCGACGGCGCCGTCGCCAACGCCGCGAGCTGTGCGGGCCACGGCCAATGGGAGATGAGCGACGTGTTCAGCGGGACCTTCCCCGATCCCGACGGCATCCCGGAACCGCTGGTCAACGCACTGCGGGCCGCCGAAGCTGCCTCAGGCAACTTCGACTTCTCGCCGGTGGTGTTGATCGAGGCACCTGCCGATGGCTCCATCGTTTCGGGGACGGTTGCGGTGAGTGTC
>CAYQZO010000467.1:0-1887 GCA_964421925.1 uncultured Acidimicrobiaceae bacterium | reverse complement strand
GCGAAACCGACCCTCTTTAGAAAGGCTCCCACTCGACAGCAAGGGAGTGGGAGAACATGACGAAGCGGGCTGGGGTGCGAGGATTCCTCGCGTTGTGCCTGGCGACCCTCATGGTCGCCGCGGCGTGCGGCAGTGACGACTCGGACTCGGCGGAGTCCACCGACGAGGGCAGCGGCGGTGACGGCACGGTCAAGGTCGGCATCCTCCACTCGTTGAGCGGGACGATGTCGATCAGCGAGGTCGCCGTCCACGACGCGGAGCTGCTGGCGATCGAGGAGATCAACGCGGCCGGCGGCGTGCTCGGTCAGCAGATCGAGCCGATCATCGAGGACGGGGCGTCGGACTGGCCCACGTTCGCGGAGAAGGCCGAGAAGCTGCTCACCGTCGACGACGTCGAGGTCGTGTTCGGCGGGTGGACCTCGGCGAGCCGCAAGGCGATGCTGCCGGTGTTCGAAGGGCTGAACGGCCTGCTGTTCTACCCCGTGCAGTACGAGGGCCTCGAGGCGTCGCCCAACATCTTCTACACCGGCGCCACGACGAACCAGCAGATCATCCCTGCACTCGACTACCTCAACGAGCAGGGCATGACGAGCATCTACCTCGTCGGCAGCGACTACGTGTTCCCCCGCACGGCGAACAAGATCATCCAGGCGTACGCCGATGCCCACGACATGACCGTCCTCGGCGAGGACTACCTGCCCCTGGGTGAGACCGACACGGCCACCCTGGTGTCGAAGGTCATCGACGCCGAGCCGGACGCGGTGTTCAACACGCTCAACGGCGACACCAACGTGGCGTTCTTCAAGGAGCTCACCGCCAAGGGCGCCACGGCCGAGTCGCTGCCGACCATCTCGGTGTCGGTGGCCGAGGAAGAGGTGTCGGGCATCGGCGTCGACAACATCGCCGGGCACCTCGTGGCCTGGAACTACTACCAGACCACCGACACGCCCGAGAACGAGGAGTTCGTCGCCGCCTTCAAGGCGGAGTACGGCGAGGACCGGGTCACCGCCGATCCCATCGAGGCCGCCTACAACGGCGTCTACATCTGGGCCGCGGCGGCCGAGGAGGCCGGATCCTTCGACGTGGACGAGATCCGCGAGGCGGCCAAGGGCCTCGAGCTCGACACGCCGGAAGGCCCCCTGACGGTCAGCGACTGGAACCAGCACGTCTACAAGACGGCCCGCATCGGCGTCATCAACGACGAGGGCCTGATCGACGAGGTCTGGAGCTCGGGAGAACCGATCGAGCCCGATCCGTGTCTCGCCACCTACGACTGGGCCGAGGGCCTGTCCAACGGCGAGTGCGACCAGTAGCCGACTGATCCACCCGAGACGTGGGGTCGGCGTCCCCCTCCCTCCGGGACGCCGGCCCCACCCCTCGCACTCGCGACCCCGACCGCAACCACACGACCACGAACGACGACGGGACGGCGCGTGGAGACCTTCCTCGAACAGCTCTTCAACGGCGTGAGCCTCGGCTCGATCCTGCTGCTGGTGGCGCTCGGCCTGACGTTCACGTTCGGGCAGATGGGCGTCATCAACATGGCCCACGGCGAGTTCATCATGGCCGGCGCGTACACGCCCTACATGCTGCAGACCGCCGGCATCGGCCTGTTCGCCGGCGCCACCGGGGCCGGCCTCGCCTTCCTCGTGTCCCTGCCGCTCGCCTTCGTCATCACCGGGCTCATGGGCGTGGTGCTCGAGCGGGTGCTCATCCGCCGGATGTACGGGCGAGCCCTCGACACGTTGCTCGTCACCTTCGGCGTCGCGCTCATCCTCCAGCAGGGCGCCAAGGACATCTTCGGCGCTCCCAACGTGAGCGTGCGGGCCCCCACCTGGCTCACCGGGCGGTGGACGGTGCTGGGCGTGACCATGCCGCACAGCCGCC
>CAYQZO010000466.1:0-1895 GCA_964421925.1 uncultured Acidimicrobiaceae bacterium | reverse complement strand
GCTCCCACTCGCTGATGGCGTAGCGGGTGGTGGTGCGGTCGATGGCCCGGTGCGTGGTCAGGACCTCCCCGGGGGAGGCGCTGGCGGCGAGGCGGGCGGCGAGATCCACGGTGATGCCGGCCGCCATGAAGACGCTCCGGGTTGAACTCCCGAAGCTGCCCGCCAGCACGTCGCCGGTGGCGACGCCGAACCGGAGGGCAAAGGGCGGGTCGCCGGCGAGGGCCGCCTTGGCGGCGCCGATCATCCGTTCCTCGCCGTCGACACCTGTCGATCCCACCCCGGCACCGAGCACGAGGCGACCGCCGTTGCGAGCGGGCTCCGTTGCCACCAACGTGATGTCGTACTCGGCGGCGGCAGCCTGCACCAGTCCGACGATCGCGTCGATATTCCCCGCCGCCTTGGCGGGGTTGCGCTGAAGCGATCGGTCGACACCGGAGAAGATGCCGATCCCGATGGTCGCCGGCCGGAAATCGGGGTCGGTTGCGTTCACCTCGACGAGGTCTCGAATCGGATGGGCGAGGAACGCCGCCGCCGGGGTCACCACCGCCTTGCCCTGCGTCTCGATGGCGCTGCGGTCGACCGTTTCGGCGCGCGTCTGGCCCGGGCCGGCGATCTCCTGGAGCTCCATGGCGCGGGTGACGGTGGGCCCGATCGTGATCAACTGCCGGGGGTCACCACCGGTGATGACGAGGTGGACGAGCCCGGTGGCGATGCCCGCCGCCATCGGCAGCCGGTCGCCGAGCGTTTCGTGCCCGCCCATGGCGGCCCTCGCCGGTGAAGATCAGCGTGATGGACTCCCGATTGAAGCTGAGTACGTCGCCGCCGTAGGACTCGGCAACGGCGATGAACTCGGCGAGGGCGTCGCTGAGGGTCCGCCCGCGCTCGAGCACCCGCTTCGACCCGGCCCCGGAGGAGAATGCGCCGAGGTCGCAGAACACGATCGACGCCGCCACGATGCGCCCGCCTTCCCAGGGTTCACCGAGGAGCCTCGGCACGTAGGCAGAGAACTCGCCGCGCACGTGGGAAGTCGGCGCGGCCGGGGCGCGAGACAACGACATTGCCTCGTTGGTATCGGCCTCGCCGAAACGCCTGTTGACCCTTTCTCCGGCAGGGTTTGCCGCTTATGCGGCTGCCCACTCCTTGGCGGCATCGACATCGGCGGTGGGAAACACCCTGATCTCGCCGGGCACCATCCACCCGAGGAACTTGATGGCGTCGTCGACCCAGTCCTTGTCGGTCACCAGGGCGATCTTCTCCCACGCCCCCCAGTGTCCGACGCCGAGCTTGGTGTCCTCCCACATGGCGCCGCCGCTGTAGCGCTCGAACTCGTCGCCGAGCATGTAGACGAGGCGGAGTTTGTCGTTACTCTGGAGCGCGGTCTCGACGGCAGGGTCGAGGGTGCTCTTGTAGTCGCCGGCGTCAACCTCCCCGACGGCTTCGAAGCCGATCACGTTCTCCGGTAGATCATCCATCAGCCTGATCACGATGTCCTCCCCTTCCGTAGGATGCGTCGGCGGACCCTAGTGGGATCGGTGTGGCGCCGATTCGAGCCGGCGAGCCGCCGCTTTCCTGCCGCGCTCGGTGACCGGGGGGCGGGGAGCACCGGGCCGGTCAGGGAGCCGGGGGGTCTCCCGGACCGTGGCTCTCCCGTGGCAGCGCTTCACCTTCTCCCCGCTGCCGCATGGGCAGGGGCCGTTGCGGCCGACGGCCTTGAGCTCGGCTTGGAGCGCCCGATCCTCGGCGGCGAGCACCGCCATCACCTCATCAGCGTGGCGACCGGTTCTCAGCGCCTCGGTCATGATCTTCATGGGACGGTCGACGTGGTGGAAGAAGCTCTTGTACCCGTCGCAGAGGAAGTTGAGCCCGGGCTCGCCGTCGGGGGTCACGATGAACCG
>CAYQZO010000465.1:0-1895 GCA_964421925.1 uncultured Acidimicrobiaceae bacterium | reverse complement strand
GCGGGCCTCGCCGTATCAGTAGGCAAGCACAGGACCAAGGGAGGCTGCTGTGAAGAGAACCTTGCCGGTCGTTCTCGCCGCCGTTGCGCTGGTAGCGGCGGCGTGCTCGACGACCGAAGACACCACAACAACGACGCTCGCGCCCACCACGACCACCACCGCGCTGGAACCGGAGGCGCCGCCCACCGGCCCTTCGAGCCTGACCTTCGAGGGCCAGGACTCGGATGGTTCCAGCATCGTGGTGGCGTCGGTGTCGCTGCCCGCATCCGGGTTCATCGCCGTCCACGCCGACGCCGACGGCTCCCCCGGAGCCATCATCGGCCACTCCGAGCTGCTCCCCGCCGGCGAGTCGACCAACGTCGTCGTGACCCTGGACGAGCCGCTCACCGCGTCGGCGACGCTGTGGCCCATGGTGCACATCGACATCGACGGTGACGGTGTGTACACGTTCCAGCCGCCCGACAACGCCATCGACATCCCCGGCGTCACCGCAGACGGTGCGGTGGCGGTGGTCTCGGGAGCCGTGACCGTTCCCCCGGCGACGGCTCCCTCCGCGCTGGAGGCGGAGGCGCAGACCTCGGATGGTTCCAGCATCGTGGTGGCGTCGGTGTCGCTGCCCGCATCCGGGTTCATCGCCGTCCACGCCGACGCCGACGGCTCCCCCGGAGCCATCATCGGCCACTCCGAGCTGCTCCCCGCCGGCGAGTCGACCAACGTCGTCGTGACCCTGGACGAGCCGCTCACCGCGTCGGCGACGCTGTGGCCCATGGTGCACATCGACATCGACGGTGACGGTGTGTACACGTTCCAGCCGCCCGACAACGCCATCGACATCCCCGGCGTCACCGCAGACGGAACCGTCGCCGTCATCCCGGTCGATATCACGATCGGGTGACGCCGGGCCCGGCGCAGAGGCAACACCGGATGCGGCCCGTCCCCGGCGGGCCCCATCCGGTGGCGCCGGACCGGCCGCCGTGCTCCGGTTCCGCTCTTCGCCCGCGGGTAGGCGGAACCAAACGGACGGCTCGTGCGTATCCCAGAGTGAAGGTTGTCCCATCCGAAAGGCCAAGGTGGAACGGCAACGTCGAGAGCGGTTCGCGGCCGGGGATCCGGGCGCGGTACGCGACCTCTACCACGAGTTCGCCACGCCGATCTACGGCCTGGCCTACCGGGTGCTCGGCGACCATGGACTCGCCGAGGAGGCGGTGCAGATGACGCTGCTCAACGCGTGGCGGGGTGCCGCCCGGTTCGATCCCTCGCGCCCCATCGCCCCTTGGCTGTACACGATCGCTCGCCGGGTCGCCATCGACCTGTACCGGAGGGAGCGCCGCCACCCGGTGTCCGAGGAGACCGAACCCGACATCGCCGTGCTGCCGCCCTCCCTCGCCGAGACCTGGGAGGCATGGCAGGTCCAGCTGGCCCTGAACCAGATCAGCGACGACGAGCGGGAGGTGATTCGATGCGCCCACTTCCTCGGAATGACCCAGGAGGAGACCGCCTACCATCTCGGCCTCCCGGTCGGTACGGTGAAATCGCGCAGCCACCGTGCCTACACCAAGCTCGCCGGATTGCTCTCCCACCTCGAGGAGGCCACCGCGTGAGATGCGAAGAAGCACGGGCCCAGTATCTGGAAGGCACGCCCTCGGAAGGGGCTCTCGCCCACCTGTCTGGGTGTCCCCAATGTCGGACGCACCGGCCCGCCCTGGACGCCATGCGCCACGCCCTCGACGATCCGCTGCTGTGGGCGGAGCCGCCGCCGGAGCTGGAAGGCCGGGTGATGGGCATGATCGGCACCGGCGATCCGAGGCACTCGGCCCCCCGCCTCCGTCCCCGCTGGGGGTTCGCCGTCGCCGCCGCCGTGCTGATCACGGCGCTCACCGGCGGGGCCGTGCTGT
>CAYQZO010000464.1:0-1897 GCA_964421925.1 uncultured Acidimicrobiaceae bacterium | reverse complement strand
AGACCTTCGAGGGCGGGGTGCGATGGCG
Source organism: uncultured Acidimicrobiaceae bacterium (assembly GCA_964421925.1). Taxonomy (GTDB): domain Bacteria; phylum Actinomycetota; class Acidimicrobiia; order Spongiisociales; family UBA5794; genus JACZST01. The sequence goes on along the minus strand of CAYQZO010000464.1, from coordinate 1,869 downwards.
CAACCCGGTGCTCGGCATCGACGAGTCGTACGGGGTGGTCGGCGGCGAGCCGATCGCCGTACAAGAGAACGGACCCCACATCGCCACCGTGGTCTACCACCCCATGGAAACGGCCCCGCTGGTCCTCGAGCTCTACAACGGCCGAATCGACCTCGGAATACCGGCGCGCCCCGGGGGGTTCGGCCTCGGGCTCATCACCGGCACGCCCCCGGAAGTCACGCTGTGGACCCCGACCTCGGTATCGACCTTCGTGCTCTTCGGCGACGCTGCGGCCAACCGTGAGGTGCGCGAGGCGCTCGCCTGCATGTTCGATGCCGGCTTCGTCCAGGAAGAGGTCCTGCAGGGCGTGGTGCTCCCGTTCGCCGTAGGCGAACGCCGGCCCGACGAGCGGTGCGCCGAGTTCAAGCCGTCACAGAACCGCGAAGACGACCTCGGCCGCCTCGAGGCGGCCGTCGCCCTGCTCGCCGACGCCGGTTGGACCTGGGACCAGACGCCCACCGAACCGGACCCCCGGCTCGACGATCCCCACCCAATCCTCTTCGATCCCAACGGGGATCCGATGCCCGACGGCCGGCTTGAGGCGGTTGGGCCCTCGATCGATCCGCTGCGTGCCACGGCTGCGCTCTGGGTCCAGAGCTGGGCCAATGCGCTCGGGATCCCGCTGGTCGCCGTCGACGACTCAGGGGTGCTCCTCATGGACCCAGAGTCTGGCCCCGTCCCGGGGCTGGTTCGCTTCGGCGGCGTCGTGCAGACGGAGCCCTCGCCTCTGCCCGAACTCGAGCTGGCCGCCGCCATCGCCGCCGCCGACTCGCCGTGGAGCGATCTGGCACAGCAGTACGCCGAGCTGATGCGGAATGCTCCGGACCGGGAGCGCCACCTGGCGGCGGGCAATGACTTCCTCGACATCGTCATCGACGAATCGATCATCATCCCGCTCTACCAGGTGCAGCGGCGTGACCAATACGCCCCCTGGCTGCTCCTCCCCTATACGGAGGCGACCGACGGCCTCGCCCATCTCGAAGAGGCCCTGGAGGCGATCCGCCTCGGTTGATGGCGTCGCGCGTACTTAGGGGAACACCTGATGTCTCCCTAAGTACGCGCGACGATTCGAAGACGCCCGTTTACGGGAAGGAGCGGTGCTTGGTCTTGACGCTGATCCAGCGCAGCTCGGTGAACTCGTCGAGGGCCGCCTGGCCGCCGAAACGGCCGTAGCCGCTCCCCTTGACCCCGCCGAAGGGGACCTGGGGCTCGTCGTTCACCGTCTGATCGTTGATGTGCACCATCCCGGTGTCGAGGCGCAGGGCAAGATCGAGCGCCTTGTCGAAGTCGTTGGTGATGACCCCGGACGACAATCCGTAGCTGGAGTCGTTGGCGACCGCCAGCGCCTCCTCGGCGTCGTCGACCACGGTGATCGTCGCCACCGGGCCGAAGGTCTGATCCTGGAAGATCGGCATGTCACGGCCGACCTTGGTGAGGATCGTCGGGTGGTAGATCAGGTTGTCGAACTGGCCGCCGGTGACCAGCTCGGCGCCATCGGCGACGGCACCCTCGACGTGGGCGTGCACCTTGTCGACCGCCCGCTGGTTGACCAGCGGGCCGATGGCGGTGCCGGGATTCGTCGGGTCGCCCATCGGCATCGATTGGACCGCATCTTTGAGCTTCCGGGTGAACTCGTCGGCGATCGACTTCTCCACGATGATCCGCTCCGTCGACATGCAGATCTGGCCCTGGTGCATGAACCCGCCCCACACCGCGGCCTCCACGGCGAAGTCGACGTCGGCGTCGCCGAGGATGATCAGCGGATCCTTGCCGCCGAGCTCGAGCACGGCCCGCTTCAGGTGCCGGCCCGCCTTCTCGGCGATGATCCGC
>CAYQZO010000463.1:0-1901 GCA_964421925.1 uncultured Acidimicrobiaceae bacterium | reverse complement strand
ATCATGCCGCCGATGGGGAACCAGTACCTCAACCTGTTCAAGAACACGTCGCTCGGCATCGCAGTGGCGTTCGCCGACATCGTTGCGGTCGGGGTCACGATCATGAACCAGACCGGACAGTCCCTGCCGGTGGTGTTGATCTGGATGGCGTTCTTCCTCACCGGGAGCCTGATCATCTCGTCGATCGTCAACTACTACAACCGCAAGATGATGCTGGTGGAGCGCTGACATGACCATCGACGTCCTCGAAGCCCCCGAACTCGCACCCGAGCCGCCCCCGACCGGGCCCCGGGTGTGGATGCGGGAGAACCTGTTCTCCAGCGTGTGGAGCATCGTCCTCACCATCCTGGCGGCGCTCCTCGTCGTCGGCGCCTACGCCGGATTCCTCAACTTCGTCTTTGCCCCGGAGCGCCGGTGGGATGCGGTCACCTACAACATGCGGCTGCTCATGGTCCAGGCCTACCCGGAGGAGCAGTTCTGGCGGATCTGGCTGGCCGTGGGGATCGTGGTCGTCCTGCTGGCGGCCAGCCTGGCCATCTACCGGGTCGGCGGTTTCACCTCAGCGCGGCGCCTCGGCACCAACATCATGGGGGTGGGGTCCTTCATCGTCCTGGGCGGGCTGGTCGGCCCCTGGGGATTCGGATTCCCTCCCTCGGGAATCGACGACATGAGCACCTTCCTCACCTGGACCGGAATCGGCCTCGCGATCATGTTCGGCGGCTACCTGTTGCGGACGCTCCCGGGAGAGCAGGCCAAGGACCCAACCATCCCGATCCTGGGCGTCGTCGTGGCGCTCATCGTGCTGGGGCTGGCTGTGATGTGGACCATCGAGCTGCCCCTCCCCGCCCGGGACGCCAACGGGGTGCAGATCACCGTACGCGAGCCCATCGCCATGTCCACCAAGGTGCCGTGGACGGTGATCGCCATCCTCGGTGTGCTCACCTACTGGGTCGTGAAGCTGCTCCGTGACCGCTGGCCGGAACGGACCGCCCGCAACGTGCTCGTCGGGTTGTGGATCGCTTCGTTCCCGGTGATCTCGTTGGTGATCGTGCGCGATCCCGCTCCCGATCTGCAGCGGGCCCTCACCTGGTACCTCCCGGTGGCGCTGGGGTTCGCGGTCGTGGGCGGCTTCCTCCTCAACTACATCGCCGGGGCCAAGGGCGAGCGGGGCCGCGCCCTGGGTGCGGTCCTCCTGGTGGTCGCGCTCGGTTCGATCCTGGTGCCCATGGAGTGGCTCATCCGGTTCCTGCTCTTGCTGCTCGCCGGCTTCGCCCTGGCCGCCACGAGCTTCGGTGGCGAGGGAGCCGGGCGCCGCCGCTACCTGGGTGCCTGGGTGGGCACGGTGGCGGTCGTCACCGTGGCCATCGCGCTGATCACTGCCGAGTCCCAGGTGGAAGTTCCCGGCCAGTCCTATCTCGGGGGCCTACACCTCACCCTGGTGCTGGCGATCACCGCCATCGTCCTCTCCTTCCCGCTCGGGGTGCTGCTCGCCCTCGGCCGTACCTCCAAGATGCCGATCTTCCGGCTCATGTCCACCACCTACATCGAGGTGGTGAGAGGCGTTCCGCTCATCACCTGGCTGCTCGTGGCGTTCATCATGCTGCCGGTGGCGCTGCCTCCGGGCGTGGAGATCGGCGGTGTGGCCCGCGCGATGCTGGCCATGACGGCCTTTTCCGCCGCCTACCTCGCCGAGAACGTCCGGGGCGGGCTGCAAGCCATTCCCAAGGGGCAGTACGAGGCATCCCAGGCGATGGGGCTGACCACGACGCAGACCACCGTCTTCATCACCCTGCCTCAGGGTCTCAAGGCGGTCATCCCTGCCCTCGTGGGCCAGGTGATCTCGCTTTTCAAGGACACGTCGCTGGTGACCATCGTCGGCCTCTTCGACTTCCTGCACATCG
>CAYQZO010000462.1:752-1910 GCA_964421925.1 uncultured Acidimicrobiaceae bacterium | reverse complement strand
CCCCGAGCCATCCCGCCTCGTAGGCCTCGTCGACGGCCCGCTGCAGCCGGCGCGCCGGCTTGGTGTACTCACCACGCACGTACACGAAGGCGTGGTGCACGTCGAGCGCGTAGGCGGAGAGGACGATGCCTTCAACGAGCTGGTGTGGATCGCGCTCGAGGAGGATGCGGTCCTTGAAGGTGCCCGGCTCGGACTCGTCGGCGTTCACCACCAGGTAGCGAGGGCGGACCTCGGCGGGCAGGAACCCCCACTTGGTGCCGGTGGGGAAGCTTGCGCCACCCCGCCCCCGCAGGTTGGACGCTTGCACTTCCGCGGCCACCTTCTCGGGAGACAGCTCGGTGAGGGCTTTGTGCAGGGTCTCGTACCCGCCGGTGTCGACATACCGGGAGAGGGTGTGGGAGTCGCCGGGGTGGGCCTCCATGCGGGCGGTGAGGATCTTGTCGGTCATACCTATCCCGCCGTTCCGTAGGGGGCAAACGCAGGCAGCGGGGCGATTGCGCCCTCGTCCTCAGCGATCCCCCACTCGAACGACCGTTGCCCGCCGAATCGCTCCTGCAGCTCGTCAGCTGAGATCACCTCCGGCCGCTCCTCTCGCAGCCACCGCACCAGGGCCCGGCCCTCGTCGGGAACAACCCCTTCGATCAGCTCCCAGTTGACACACAGCGCGGGCGCGCCCCCGCAGGCACCACCGCATTCGACGTGCTCCACGCTGACGAGCCCGTCGTCGGAGGTCTCGCCGTCGAGCGCTCCCGCTTCCTCCTCGACGGCGGCGAGCACGTCGTCGGCGCCGCGCAGCCAGCACGAGATCGAGGTGCACACCGAGACCACGTACTTCCCCACCGGACGGCGCCGATACATCGTGTAGAAGGACGCCACCGATTGCACCTGCGCCGGGGTGAGACCGGTGAGCTCGCCCACCTCACGCATCGCCTCCTCGCTGGCGTAGCCGTGCTCGAGCGAGGCGACGTAGAGCAGCGGCATGACCGCCGACCGCGGATCGGGGTATTGGGCGATCAACGTCTCAGCGCGGGCACGGTTCTCCTTGCTCCAGCTCATCGATCAACGTCTCCGAGCACCGGATCGAGCGAGGCCAGGGTGGCGATGATGTCGGCCACCAGCAGCCCGGTCATCATCACGGGAAGGGCCTGCACGGTGGCG
>CAYQZO010000462.1:0-742 GCA_964421925.1 uncultured Acidimicrobiaceae bacterium | reverse complement strand
CTCGCCGGGGGGGACCTCGAACCCGCCGGTGAAGATCTTGAAGTGGTGGATCAGCGCCTCCATCGACTCGTCGATCCGCTTGCGCGGCGGCGGCGTGACCTTGCGGTCCTCGGTCCGGTAATCGCCGGGAGGCATGGTCTCCACCACTTGCTCGACGATGTGCAGCGACTGGCGGACCTCTTCGATCCGCACCACGTACCGGTCGAAGGTGTCGCCGTTGTCCCCGAGCGGGACCTCGAAGTCGTACTGGTCGATCCCGCTGTAAGGAAAGGCCTTGCGCACGTCGTAGTCCACCCCGGCGGCGCGGGCGTTGGCCCCGGTGACGCCAAACGCCCTGGCCTCCGCGGGAGTGATGATCCCGATGCCCTTGGTGCGCTCCAGGAAGATCGGGTTCTCGTTGAGGAGGGTCTCGTAGTCGTCGAGTCCGGCGAGGACGACGCCCTGGATCTCCTCCACGTCGTACTCCCACCCGGCAGGGAGGTCGGCGGCGACCCCTCCCGGGCGGATGTAGTTGTGGTTCATGCGGAGCCCGGTGACCTTCTCGAAGAAGTCGAGGAGCACCTCCCGCTCCCGCCACCCGTAGAGCATCATCGACAACGCCCCGATGTCGAGGCCGAAGGTGGCCACCCAGATGAGGTGGCTCGCCACCCTGTTCAGCTCCGTCATCAGGATGCGGATCGCCTGGGCCCGGGGCGGGATGTCGACGTCGAGGAGCTGCTCGACGGCGAGCGAGTAGCACAGC
>CAYQZO010000461.1:0-1910 GCA_964421925.1 uncultured Acidimicrobiaceae bacterium | reverse complement strand
TTCTGGCTTGGTCAGCGCGATCCTCATCCGACCCATCGCATCAACTCCACCGGCGTTGTCGACGGAAGCGGCCACGGTCCGATCAAGGTGCTGTACAAGGACGAGGTCGTCCCCCGTGTATCGAAGGCAGAGGTGGTGTTCTGGAACCGCGGTCAAGGGACGCTGAGACGGAGCGACATCTCCAGCGACCACCCCGTGGCCTTCACCCTCGGAAGAAGGATGCTCGATGCGCCCGAGCTGGTGGCGGTCAGCCGGGAGGACTGTGACATCGAGGTCTTCCCGGCGGACGATGACCCCACCAAGATCATCGTCGACTTCCACCACCTGAACCATCTCGATGGGTGCGCCTTCGAGGTCCTGCACACCGGCGATTCCGCAGCGGCGATCGAGCGCTCGGGTGGCATCGCCACAACGAGGCCGGTGATCGGGAAGCTCCGACCGTGGGAGGTCGAGCGCTTTCATCTGAAGCTGCTGGCAACCGGCATCGGCGTCATCGTTCTGGTGGCGAGTTGGGCGCTTGTGGATGCACTGGTGAGCGACGACCCGGCTGAACTCGAGTGGTGGACGTACCTGCTTCTCCTCCTCCCGGTGGTCCTGGCTATCGCCATCGGGTATGCCGTGTACCGGCTTCTCCTGCCGCGATGGCTCGGGCGGAAGGTGGGGTGGCCGGAGTGGGCGCCGGCGGAGTGGTTCTAGCCGCACGGGTCAAGACTGTGGATGAGTCGTTTGTTCACTGGCGGCTGTAGTCGAGGAGGACGGAGCCGTCGTCGAAACGACGTGTCGTGTTGAGGGCGAGGTAGACCCGCGCCGCCGCGGGGAGGGCTGAGGTGCCTCCACCGACGATCGTCGGGACCACGCGCAGCAGATACCGGTCGACCAGACCTGCCCGGATAGCTTCGGCAGCGAGGCCGGCGCCACCGATCGACAGGTCGTGGTCGGCTTCGTCCTTCATCGCTTGCACGGCTTCGGGATCGAAGGTCCGTTCCAGCCGGGTGCGCGGTTCGGACACTCCGTCCAGGGTGGATGAGTAGACGACCTTGTCGGTTGCCCGCCATGCCTCGGCGAACTCGCGCTGCACCTCGGGGAGTTCGTCGAGGTCGAATGTGTCCCACACCCGCATCGTCTCATACATGGGACGGCCGCATAGGAAGGTGCCGACCGAACGTTGCAGGTCGTTGAAGAAGGCGTGCACCTCCTCGGATGGGTGTGCCCAGTCGAAGTTGCCGCTCTCGTCGGCGATGTAGCCGTCGAGTGATGCGCTGATGGCGTAGACGAGGTCGGCCATGGAGTCCTCCTGATTCGTCGCGCCCATTCAAGGTGAGTTACCAGGTTTCGTCTGCCACGTTGCCGCGTCGATGCTCGCCGGCGATCGCCGGATCGGGCTCGTGGTTAGCTGCACACCGACACTTGCAGCGGTTGAGCGCTCGTCGATGCGTAACTGCCCACGATCTGCCAATCCCAGCCGTCGTCACTCGGGCAGATCGCATAGAACGAGAACGCCCCCGCATCCCGATCACCGTTGCTGTCGAGCGCGGTCGATCCGTTCAGCCCGATCGATTCGGCCGCGACCTCATCGACAGCGCCGAGGAAGTTCCCCGACCCACCCCCCTCCAGCCAGGCGTCGACCGCCACCACCAGGGCTTCGTAGGCGGCGATGGTGAACGCCTCGGCGGTGAGGCCCGTTTCTGCCTCGACCTGGTCGACCACCGGTCCCCACTCGTCCGCGTAGGCGGGGTCGAGCCCGAAGATCGGATTCGGGTAGCCGACGGCAACCGCGAATTCGGCGGCGGCCGCGTTGTCGACGAGTTCCGGTATCAGCACCACGCCATCGCTGCCGTACCACGCAAAGCCGGCGAGATCCGGGTCCGCCGCCGCCACCTCGAACAGGTCGGCAACCTCGGAGAATGCGG
>CAYQZO010000460.1:0-1933 GCA_964421925.1 uncultured Acidimicrobiaceae bacterium | reverse complement strand
AGGAAGAGGTCTTAAAAACCTTTCAGTGTGGGTTCGAGTCCCACCGGGGGTACCGCTGGAAGACCACGGCTCACCGCTCGTGGCGCATGCGCTCGATCTCTCGGCTGATGTCCTCCTCGCCGTACTCCGAGGCGACGTAGACGTCCCAGGCGTTCATCGCCACGCCGATGCCCCACCCCACGAGGGGGAAGATCGGCCAGAAGAACCCGCCTGGCGTCGTGACGGCCCAGATCACCACCAGGAACGCGTTCACCAGCACGTAGACCAGCAGGTGGCCGCGGAAGTCCCGGCGCTTCTTCAGCCGCTTGATCGCGCGCTCCCGGAGCTCGGCGTCGTGAGAAGTGTCCAGAGTGCTCATGGCTGCTCTCCTCTCCGACTTCGACGCTACGCAGCGCACGGCGAACCGGAAGTGCCGATCGGCCCGGATCAGCCGGGCGGCTGTCCGTTTCGTGTGGGAACACCGGTGCCGCCCTGGTCGTTGTAGGGGTAGCTGTCCGTAGGATGGAACTGCGGTCCGTCGAGCGGTGCCCAGAGCGGGTGCCGCCCCAGGGCCTCCAAGGAGGAGACCAACAGATGCAGAGCAGCAACCCGGTATTCGCGCGGTCCGAGGGGTTCAACGGCCGCCGTACCAGCCAGAGCGGGGTCACCTACCCCGACTACAACGCCCCTTCCGGACGGGGCGCCGGCGCTGGGGCGCCGCAGGCACCTGACTACTACGCGCCGGCTCAGACGCAGCAGGCGCCGATGACCATCGACTCGGTGGTGCAGAAGACCGCCATCACGCTCGGACTGGTGGTCCTGAGCGCCGCGGTCACGTGGGTGCTCACCGGCACTCCGGTGGACGCGACCGGCCAGGTCGACGAGGCGGTCGCGGGCCGGCTCATGATGCTGTGGATGTTCGGCGCCTTCGCCGGACTCGGTCTGGCCCTCGTCCTGTCCTTCAAGAGCAAGATCAGCCCCGGTCTGGTGATCGCCTACGCGATCGTCGAGGGTGTATTCGTCGGCGCCATGAGCAAGTGGTTCGAGACGCTCTTCCCGGGCGTGGTCATGGGAGCCGTGGTGGGCACGATGGCTGCCGTCGCGGGCACCCTGGCGGCCTACAAGTTCTTCAACATCCAGGTCACCCCCAAGTTCCGCAAGTGGGTCGTGGCAGCCATGTTCGGCTTCGTCGGGCTCGTCCTGCTCGACTTCGTCCTCGGCCTCTTCGGCGCAGCGATCGGTTTCAACGGCTTCGGCCCCCTCGGCCTGATCATGAGCGTGGTCGGTCTGGGCATCGGTGTGCTGATGCTGATCCTCGACTTCGACTTCGTCGAGCGAGGCATCGCCGCCCGTCTCCCGGAGGTCGAGTCCTGGCGGGCAGCCTTCGGTCTGACCGTGACGATCATCTGGATCTACATCGAGATCCTGCGGATCCTGGCGATCCTGCGCGGCTCCGACTGACGAGTCACGTCGTTCGTGGCACGAAGGGCCCCCGGTCACCCGGGGGCCCTTCGGCATGTCTGGGTCGTCGGCGTCGGGGGCCGACGGCTCCCCGGCACAGCGGCGGGAGCACCCGGCCCCGCGGGCACGGGGCGGTGACGGCTCAGCCGGCGGCCGGGGTGTCCTCGTCGGGGCCCTCGCCCGACCCTGCCTCGCTGGCGGGCGTCTCCGCGGCGCCCTGGGGACGACGCCTGCGGTGCCGCAGGAGCACCCAGCGGCCGCGCGCGCCGCGCTTGGACCCGCCGACCTCGGTGCCGTCGATCTCGGTGCCCGGCGTCTTGGCCGCCTGCACCGCGGCGTAGGAGATCGGCATGACTCCCTCGCCGCGGAACGCCTCCGGCTCGAGGTCCTCGTGGGGGATGACGCCGACGGCGGCGAGCACCGAGGGCAGCATGACGGAGGCGAGGCTGGAGTAGCCGACGGCCGAGGGGTGGAACTGGTCGGGCCCGAACAG
>CAYQZO010000459.1:0-1962 GCA_964421925.1 uncultured Acidimicrobiaceae bacterium | reverse complement strand
GCTGAGCAGCGCCGTTCCGGCCGCACGGTGAGGCAGCCTGGCCTCGGGATGGAGGTACGCCCGGTGCCTCCACCCCTCGACGGTGACTTCCTCGAGCGCACCGTCGGCGGCGAGCCGTTCGACCACCCGCTTCGCCTTCGGCTTGTTCAGCCGGTAATAGTCGACGATGTCGTCTGCGGTGCCCACGCCGAGGCGCCGGGCCCCATCCAGCACCAGCGTCCGGAAGGCTTCGGCTTCACCTGGTGCGTCGCTCTCCAACACTTCCACGGGCAGGACGCGCTCGGGGAGGTCGTAGACGCGCCCGAAGTTCGAGTTGCGGTAACTGGTGATCCGCCCCGACGCAAACAGCCATTCCAGGGCCACCTTGCCGTCGTGCCATCCCCACCAGTGGCCGCCCCGCTCCCCGGGCTCCTCCAGATCACCCACCGCGAGCGGGCCACGTTCCACCACCTCCTGGTACACCTCGTCGACGAACTCGGGGCGCTCGGCGAGCAGGCGCCGCATCGATTGCCACGGGGACGCGGCGTGGGCCTCCATGCGCCACCGGAACTGCGGGTACATCGAGGTCGGCTGCAGGGAGGCCATGTGCCCCCAGTACTCGAAGAGCTCTCCCGAGTGCGACGTCCACCGGTCGAGGGCGGCCCGGTCGTAGGGCCCGAGCCGGGAGAAGACCGGCAGGTAGTGGGCGCGGGACAAGACGTTGACGCTGTCCAGCTGGAGGACGCCAACGGTGTCGACCACCTTGCGGAAGTGGCGCACGTCGATGCGCCCGGACGGGCGCGTGGAAGGGAACCCCTGGGCGGCGAGCGCGTAGCGGCGCGCCTGGTCCTTGGTCAGCTTCCTCATCCGGTCCTCCGTGCGGCCCTCGCTACGCTACCGCCCATGCTGCGCACCATCGGCGCCGCCCTCCGCACCCTGGTCATGGCGCCCCTGTTCTTCTTTTACACGCTCTTCGTGTCGGCCAAGGCCAACCGCATCATCCGCGGCGGCGGAGACGGCCCCGCCCTCGACCCCATCGCCCGACGCTGGGCGGAACGATTCGTCAACGTGCCGCCCATCGATCTCACCGTGGAGGGACTGGACAACATCGATCCCTCCGAGCAGTACATCGTGGTGTCCAACCACCTCTCCAACCTGGACATCCCGGTCGCCGTCCACGCCCTGCAACCCATCAAGACCCGGTTCATCTCCAAGGCCGAGGTTGCCCGGATCCCGATCTTCGGCTTGGCCGCCCAGCACGCAGGGGTGGTGATGGTGGACCGGGACACCGTCCGCTCCAATCACGAGGCGCTCAACACGGCGATCCGCCAGAGCATGGACGAGGGCAACTCGATCCTGGTCTTCGCCGAGGGCACCAGGAGCCGCAGCGGTGAGATGGGCAAGTTCCACAGAGGCGCAGCGCGCATCGCCCTCGCCACCGGCAAGGACATCCTCCCCATCGTGATCCATGGAACCCGGGAGCTGAACCCACCGGGCTCGCCGGTGATCTACCCGGGGGAAGTGACGGTGCGGGTGCTCCCTCCGATCTCGACTGAGGGAATGACCACCCAGGACGTTCCTGCGGTCACCGATGAAGTGCGCGCCCAGATCAAGAAGAACTACGACGAAATGTCCGGCCCGAACGGTACGCATCAGTCGTAGATCCCGATCAGCCAGGTGTCGCCGTCGCGGACCTCGCACAGGAAGGCACCCGCCGAGGTGACGATCTGGTAGCGATCGGCCCCTCCCTCCCCCTGCCACCAACGCCCGACCTGCCGCCAGGGGCCGGCCCAGGAGAGCACCGGGACCCACCGGCTGGATAGACGCACCCGGACGGGCATCCCGGTATCCCACTCGACGGTGAACCGGGTCGGGTCGGGGGGCACCAGAGCGGGTGAGGGTGCGGGGAGCCTTCCCATCCAGGGTGAGGACGGGTCCCGTTGCGGTTCCGGTGCTTCCTCGCCCCAGCGATGCCACAGCACG
>CAYQZO010000458.1:0-1964 GCA_964421925.1 uncultured Acidimicrobiaceae bacterium | reverse complement strand
CTCGGGTATCGCATCGAGGAGGACGGCGCGGTCATGGCCTACCTGCCAGATCACGAGCCGGCGCTCGGGCATCCGGACTTCCCGGCGAACCCGCAGTGGACCTCGGGCTTCGACCTGATGAAGGATGTCGACCTGCTCATCCACGATGCCCAGTACACCGAGGAGGAGTACCCGGCTCGGGTCGGCTGGGGCCACAGCACCCTGCGCCAGGCCGTCGACCTCGCCACCCAGGCCGGGGCGAAGACGCTGGTGACGTTCCATCACGATCCCGAGCACTCCGACGAGATGCTCGACGAACAGCTCGGGGAGGCGCTCGCCCGGGACCTCGAGATCGAGCTCGTTCCCGGCAGGGCCGGTACCGTCTTCGAGCTCTGATGGAGGTCCTCGTGACTGGGGACGCCCGCCGGCGATTCCAACCTTCGGGGAGTCCGCCGCGGCGTTCCTCGGTCGCATGCACCACGCTCCGAACGCCCTCGCCCGGACACCGACGTGGGTGAGTGGCTCGCCGCGACCTGCGGCGCCCAGACCGCCTAGATCTTCAGCTCCAGCGCTCCCGGCACGACGGAGCCGTCGATGTCACCCCGGCCCAGGTATTCGCCGTCGGCTTCGATGGGCCAATCCGGATCGGTGCGGATGGAGAATCCGGGCCCGCTCATCAAGGTCACGTTGGGATGATCGAGGTGCCTCCCCCGCTGCACCATCGGCTTCAGCGTCAGGGCGAGGCGTTTCGGGCCGTGGAACACCTGCATGTTGATGAGGCCGTCGGCGGGGTCGGCATGCGGCGCCATCTTCATACCGCCGCCGAGGAAGCGGGCGTTCGACATGATCAACATGAGCGCGTCGCCGTCGAAGCGCTCGTCGCCGCAGGCGACCTCGACCTGAGCGTGGGGGAGCTTGATGAGCGCCGGCCAGATGCCGAGCTGATACCTGGTGGCCCCCCATCCGGAAGGCATCCGCTCCACTTCTTCGACCACTCCTCCGGTGAGCCCGCTCCCGGCAGAGTTGAGAAAGAAGCGGTCCCCCCACGGTCCCGTGATATGGACGGCGTCCAGTGGCGCGCTCGCCGAGCCGGGCAGATGGCTCGCCGCTTCCTCGAGGTTCTGCGAAATGCCGAAGGAGCGGATGAGGTCACATCCGCTCCCCGCCGGGAGGACGCCGAGGAGCGGGCGTTCGTTCCAATCGGCACGCAGCAGGGCGTCGGCCACGAGGTTGACGGTGCCATCGCCGCCAACCGCCAGGAACTGGCGGTGTCCGTCTTCGACCCCCTCGGCGACGAGTTGGGCGACGTGGTCCTCGTTCTCGCTCACACGAATCTCGGCCTCGATGCCGTTGGCGTCGAGTGCGGCCCGTACCCGGGCCAGGTGATCGCGGCCGTGGCCGGCGGCCGGATTGACGATGCCCCACCAGACGTGGTCGTCGCGATCCCGGGTCACGGGATCGGCGGCGCTTCTTCTTCGAGCAGCATCCGCGACCCGTCTTCCACGAAGCGCAGGCGTCCTTGCGGCACCCTGCTCGTGACGGCGAGTGCGCTGGCGTCCATGGCGTCCCAGATCTCCTCGAAGGGAGACCGACCGTCGACCCATTTCTCGGCGATCATGACGCCATGTCCAGGGAGGACGGTGAAGACCACGGTGCGTGGATCGAGCGGGTCGCGCAGGGCCTGCGAGCGAGAGAAGGCCTCCTTGACCCCCATCGCCTGGGCATCCGAGGCGCACGAGACCAGGTAGTCGTAGTACGGCGGATCGAGGGGAACGAACTCGACTCGCTCCGGGTCGAAGGCGGCGATCCCGCGATGGCCGTGCAGCTTGGAGCGCAGCATGGGAACCGGCCCGTTCGTGCGCCACGACTCGGGGAGGGTGATCCTCTGCAACAGCTGATCCATCGCCATCAGCTCGACCCCTTCGGAGGACGGTGGCGTCGGCTCCATGAATTCGATCGGGCGATAGAACGCCCCCATACCATTG
>CAYQZO010000457.1:0-1970 GCA_964421925.1 uncultured Acidimicrobiaceae bacterium | reverse complement strand
ACGGTCACGACCCGCTCTCCCGGATCGATGGCTGCAGAGAGCACGTTGAGCAGGGTGGTCTTGCCCGCCCCGGTGCCTCCTGCCACCAGCAGATTCCGCCGCTCCGCGACGGACCGGCGCAGGATGGCCTCCCCGTCGGCGTCCACCGCACCCGCCGACCGCAGGCCGGCGAAATCGGTCACCGCCGGGGAGAACCGCCGGATGGCGACGACGGGGCCGTCCACGGCCGCAGGCGGTATCACGGCGTGCAGCCGGGACCCGTCCGGGAGGCGGGCATCGAGCGCTGGACTCGCCCGATCGATGCGCAAGCCGAGCGGGGCCACCACCCGCTCCACGGCGGCGACGATCGCGTCGGCATCGGGAAAGGACACCGCGGTGCGCTCCAGGGTTCCGGAACGCTCCACCCACACGTCGTCGGGCCCGTTCACGAGGACGTCGGTCACCCCGGGCTGGCGAAGCAGCCGTTCCAGGGGGCCGAGTCCGATGAGCGCATCGACGACCTCGGTGATGATCTCCGGGCCGGCGAGCGGCGCTTCCTCGGGCACGAGCGCCGCCGCAGCGGTCGTCAGGTCGGCGGGGCGCAGGGGGACATCAGACTCGAGCAGCCGTTCGACGATGCGGTCGACGCCGGTCACGATCGCTCCCACAGCGGCCGCCACGACCGGACCCAGCGGTCGCCCGGCCACGGTGCGGTCCCGTTGAGCAGCCCATGGATCGTGGAACGGCGGGGTCGTGGAAGCACGAGCGCGCCCTCGGGTGCTTCGACGCGCCATCCGGCACGCTGATAGACGGCCCGGGGGCCGTAGCCGGCCTGGAGGTTGCCGGGGACGAGCGGGACGACCGGTACCCCGCCCTCGCCGTCGTGGGTGGGAGGCAGCCGCATGACCACCGCGGGCCACCCGGCGATCAGCGCATCGAGCACCTCGGCTGCTTCGTCCGGGCCGACGCCACCGTTGGCGAGCACGGCAACGCCAGAACGCGCGGGGCTGAGATCTCGTCGCGTGGGGCCGTCGGCAACCAGATCGGCCAGGCTGCCAGGGCCCGGGTACGGCGGGCCGGATGGGTCGAGGTCGACGACGAGCGCGGTGCCCGCCGCCGCGGCGAGGCCAAGGGGCGCCACCGCCCCGAGTACCCCGTCCTCCGGCGACCAAACGGCGAGCGCCGGCATCATTCCCCTGCTTGTTGAGGCGGTGTCAACGTATGGGAAACCCGGCGACGGTTCAAGAGAGTCGATTCCAGCTTCCAGCTTCCGGCTACCAGCTGCCAGCTCCGAAGCCTCAGGGGGAACTCCCGGCCGCCGATACACTTTCCATGTTCATGCCCGAAGCCGCCTTCTTCGATCTCGACAAGACCGTCCTGGCTCGCTCGTCGACCCTCGCCTTCGGTCGTCCCCTGTACCGGGCCGGACTCCTGGGGCGGAGGGCGCTCGCCCGTCTCAGCATCGCCCAGATCCTCTACCTGCTGTTCGGAGCCGATCACGATCAGTTGGAGCGGGCCCGCGACGAGCTGCTCCACCTGGTGGCGGGGTGGGATCGCGCCGAGGTCGAGGAGCTGGCCCGGGCCACGTTCGATGAGTTCGCCGAGCCACTCGTCTTTGCCGAGGCGCTGTTCCTGATCGACGAGCACCGGCGAAAGGGGCGGCGATCGATCATCGTGTCGGCGAGCCCCGACGCCATCGTCCGCCCCATCGCAGAGCATCTCGGCGTCGACGACGTGATCGCCACCAAGGTGAAGACCGACGAGACCGGGAAGTACCTGCCCGAGATCGAGGTCTATGCGATGGGCCAGGGAAAGGCCGATGCCATCGTCGCCCTCGCCGAGCGCGACGACATCGACCTCGAGCAGTCCTATGCCTACTCGGACTGGATCACCGACCTCCCCTTGATGGACGTGGTGGGAAAGCCGATCGCGGTCAACCCGGACAAGGAGTTGCGCAAGGTCGCCGAGGAGCGGGGGTGGGACATCCTCAA
>CAYQZO010000456.1:0-1985 GCA_964421925.1 uncultured Acidimicrobiaceae bacterium | reverse complement strand
GCACAAGCCCGGGTCGCACCACGGCTTCAGCTTCTGCGATCCCTCGGGGCGGTGAGGTAGGCCAGGAGCCGCTCCATGGCACCGCGGCCGCGGCCTGGTCGAAGGAGGCCAGTGAGGAGTCTGCGACCAGGTGCCTGCTCGTCCGCGAAGCCCTCGACACGCCGCGCGCGCCCCCTGGGCGTGGTGGTCCAGGGCGATCTCCGCCGTGACCGAAGCTCACCTTCCCGCCGTGGTGTGCACGTCTGCCGCCGGGGTCGGCCGCCGACCCCGGCGGCAGCTGGTCGTCGTGCTGACACCATGGGTAGGCGACCGTGTGGCGAGCTCGGGCTGCCTGTCCCGGTCTATGGGCTCCCGAGGCACTCCTGGACGAAGGCCTCCCCGTTCACGATCCCGTGGCAGGCGGGACCGGCATTCTGGGCGACGACCGGGATCTGTCCGTCCGGGCCCACGTCGATCCAGGTGCTGACGTCGACGGCACCATCGCCGTCGAAGTCGAAGCCGACGAGTCCGTGGAAGCCCTCGCCCTCCGGGCTGACCACGCCGTTGGCCATGCGGCGGTCGAGCCCGTTGGCCAACCACACCACGTCGCCTTCCGGGCCGAAGACGATCTGCACGCCCGCGTCGGCAGGCTTGCTGGCGTTGACGCATGTGTGCGCCAACGCCGGGCCGGCGGCGAGCGTCATGGCTGCGGCTGTCGAGATGACGGTCGTGACGATCCTGCGCGAACGGCTCATCGTGTCTCCCTCTCGTGTCGATGCGTACGCGACGCCTCGAGGATGCGGTGAGTGGGTTCCCGGCCACCAGAGGGTCCGACCCCACGCCCCCCGGGCAATCCGCCGGGGCCGGCCCACTCTGGCCGCCGACCAGGCCCGCGGCGAGACCGGCGGAGACATCGCCCGGTTCACCAAGCACGGCCTGACCATGCCCGGCCCCTCGGCCGCGCTCGACTCCGACCCCGACGACCCTCGTGCTCGATGACGGCAACGTCACCGCCGATCAGATCCGCGAGTTCTTCGTCGCCAACAATCCCGAGAGGCGACTCCAGACCGACACCGAGCCCCACCCGGCCCATCCCGTCGGCGAGCCCGGGTTCGAGCTGCACCCCGGCGGCGAGAGCTACTTCATCATCTGGGCCCATGTCCCCCGACAGCATGTCCGCCCAGGCCGTCACCGACCAGTCCGGCACCGCTGGGCTGTCGCCACGACTCCGCCAACAGCCGTGATCGCGTCACACCATCGCGTACAGTGACCTCGCCTCACCGACCGTGAGGCTGGGGAGTGCGACGCAGGGGTGCGTATGCGCAGGTGGCGTGAACGGGGATTCATCGGCGGCATGGCCGCCGCCGCAGCGGTGACCTGGGCCCTCCTGCCCACCACCGACAGCCCGCACCTCAGCTGGCCGCTGACCGCCACCTTGGCCGTCGCCCTGCTGGCCAGCGACCTCACCCCCGTCGCCGTCCACACCCGCCGGACCACCTTCCGGTTCCCCGGCTACGAGGTGTTCATCCTCGCCGGGCTACCGCTCCCCGCCGACGCCCACATCCTCACCGCCACCCTCGCCGTGGCCTTCGCAGGGATCCTGCACGGCCGTGTCGGCCCCGACGTCGCCCTGCCGCCCCGCCGGATCGCCAGCCGCACCATCACCGTCACGCTCGGCGTGATCGCCCTGCGCGCCGTCACCGGAACACCTCCCTCCACCAGCCTGTGGGCCCTGGGCACTGCCGTCACCGTCTTCGCGTTCGTCCAGTCCGGGCTCGGCATGGCTTCCGTGCTGCTCGTCGCCGGCACCGACCCCGCCATCCGCCAGCAGCTCCGCACCGGTCTGACCATCCTCGCCCGGACCACCCCGGTCCTGATCCTCATCGCCATCCTCGTCGCGGCGCTGCTCACCCCCAGCACCCACCCTGCCGCCGTCCTCCCCGCCGTCACCATCGCCTACGTCGCCGTTGTGCGCACCCTGGCCACCGCCACCGCCAGGCAACGCC
>CAYQZO010000455.1:0-1986 GCA_964421925.1 uncultured Acidimicrobiaceae bacterium | reverse complement strand
GGCGCTCGTCGACGTGGCGACCGCTGCGGTCGATGCGGCGGGACGGGCCGACTGAGTCGATCGAGGTATGGAGACGACGCCGCTCGAGATCCGGACGCTGGAACACGTCGCCGATCGCACCTGGCCCACGCTGGAACGGTGGTGGTACGACGGTTGGGTGCTGCGCGCCTCGGAGGGGGTCACCCGCCGCTCCAACTCGATGACCGCCCTGGAGCCATCGACGATCGATGTCGCCGAGAAGCTGGACGTCGTCGAAGGCTGGTTCGCCGCGCGCGACCTCCCCACCATCGTGCGCACGCTGCCCACCGACCCGGACGACCTTCATCAGATCCTCGATACGCGGGGCTACGACCGGGTGCCCGGGGCCCACACCATGACCCGGCCCGTCGGCGACGCCACCGCCGACCCCGACGTCGACATCACCCCAACTCCGGATGACCGCTGGCTGGAAGGTCTCTCCGCCTTCGGCGACGACCGGGGCAGGCCGGACGTGATGCGGGCGATGCTGGCCGAACAGCCCGGCGCTGCCTACGCCGTCCTCGAGGACCGTGCCATCGGCATGGCCGCCGTCCACGACGGCATCGTCGCCGTCTTCAACATGGCCGTCGCCCCCGACCAGCGGCGCCGCGGACTCGGCACTCGCGTACTCGACGGACTCCTCGCCTGGGGAGCATCGCAGGGCGCGGTCCAGGCGATGCTCCAGGTCCACCCGGCGAATACCGGCGCCATCGCCTTCTACGAGGACGCCGGGTTCACCAACCGTTACGACTACGGCTACCGCAACGCCCCGTAGGACGCCCCCTCGTCGTACTCCTCGAGCTGCCACTCCAGGTCGGAGATCGTCGTTCTGACGCTCCCGGCCTCGGGGCTCCGCCCCACCGAGATCAGATGGTCCTCGAGCTCGGCGAGCTGTTCGATCATCCAGGCCAGGCCCCGCTTGAGGGCGAAGGCGCCGAAGTCTTGAATCGGCATCGCTGCAGTCATGGCATTGCTCCTGTCACGCGTTGGTTTCGATGTCATTATCGGCCGGCGCGGTCGACCAGCCGACGAGTAAGCCGACGATGGCACCGATCGGGGTCAGGAAGAGGCCGGCGACGCCGACCAGGAGGTCCATCTCCGGCTCGATCGGTCCCGAGAGCAGCAGCAGGATCAGCCCGGGGGCTGCCCCGATGAGCATCCCGAGAGCGGCACGGCGGAGCTTCGGCACCCACGCCGGCCTCGCTCCAGCGGTGTCCCGGTCGCGCCCGTCCCACCACGACCCGGGACGCGCCTTCATGAACGACCCCACCACCAGCAAACCGAGCCCGACCGGCAAGGCGAATTGCAGCGCGAACTGCACGGCGTCGAAGGTGAACGTCTCCTGGAACTCGTCCGAGGGCTCCTCGAGCACGAAGGCGAAGACGAACCAGGCGACGACCAGGGCAACGCCGAGCACACCCATCCACCACCGGCCCTTGAGGGAGGCGATCACCGCAGGGGTACCGATGATGGCCAGCGCAACCAGGCCGAGCAGGGCACTGAGGAGCGGGCGATCACCCTCGTCGGTCACATACTCGACGAGCCCGAACAGCTGGTACGACGGCCCATTGCTGCCTTCCCCGATGAGAAAGAGGGTCAGCTCACCGTCGTCTGCCTCAGCGTCGAAGCCGGCGTCCATGGTCCAGCCGGAGGCGTCGACGCGCCGCTCGCCGTCGCCGTGCCAGAAGATGGGGGCTCTCAGCTCGGCGTCACCGCGCTGTGTCCCCGCTCCCTCTCGATAGGAGAAGAACCACTCACCAGCCGTATCGGCGTTCTCGCTCTCCGCCCGGCAGATCTCGTCGAATCGGCCGCCACCGACGTCACGCACGACACAGTCCTCGAGCATGACCTCGACCTCACCGGTCTGCACCGATTCACCACAGCCGGCGACGGCAATGGCAAGCAGCACGAGGGTGCCGAGCCGCTTCATGGCGCCTCGAAGCTCTCGATCACGATCCATCGCCCCGC
>CAYQZO010000454.1:0-1999 GCA_964421925.1 uncultured Acidimicrobiaceae bacterium | reverse complement strand
CCCATCTCGGCGTAGCCGACAGCTTCGGTGAAGCCCTGGACGCGGTAGTTGGAGGGGTGGACCTTGAGGAACGCGTCGACATCATTGGCCACGGCAGCCATGTCCCGGCTCCGGGTCCGGTTGGTGGTCCCTACCTCGACGAGGGCCGCTCCCGATGCCGTCATCAGGTCGGGGATGCGAAACGAGCCGCCGATCTCGATCAGCTCACCCCGGGACACCGCCACTCGCTCACCGCCGAGGGCGGCGAGGGCGAGCAGCAACGCGCCGGCGTTGTTGTTGACCGCAAGTGCCGCCTCAGCACCCACCGAGGCCGCGATCAGCCGGTGGAGGTGGCTTCCTCGCCTGCCCCGCCCTCCCGACGCGACGTCGAACTCGACGTTACTGTAGCCGGCAGGGATCTCGGCGGTTTCGTACGGAGCACGGCCCAGGTTGGTGTGGAGCAGGACACCGGTGGCGTTCACCACCCTCCCGATGCGGGAACGGGCCAGCTGATCGGCGCGCCGCCCCGCTTCTGCGGCGGCGTCGTACTCGGCACCGGCGGTGATGGCGGTCCTGGCGTCGTCGAGCACGGCGCGAGCGATGGAGACGGCAAGCGGATGGTCGATGGCCCTGGTCGCCACGAGCTCGCCGGCCAGTGTGTCGACGCCGGGCAGGTCGGCAGCCTCCATGGAAGCAGCCTACCGGCGGGGGTATCCTCGCTCGCATGCGGACCCGCTTCGTTCTGTTCGTGGCTTTCGTCGTCGTTCCGGTGGTCGAGATCGCCATCCTCATCGCCTTCGGCAACGCCTTCGGGTTCTGGCCGGCCTTCGCGCTCGTCGTGGGCACGGCGCTCCTCGGCTCCTGGCTGGTCAGCATGCAAGGGAGGGCCACCATCGACCAGGTGCGCTCCCAGATCAACGCCGGGACCATTCCCGGTGCGGCCCTCGCCCACGGCGCCATGATCCTCGTCGCCGGCGCCTTCCTGCTCACACCCGGATTGCTCACCGACGCTGCCGGGTTCCTGTTGCTCGTGCCTGCGGTCCGCGAAGCCATCCGGAAGTGGCTGGTCAACCGGTACGCCGGGCGCTGGGTGGTGGTCGGTCCCGGGGACACGATCGACCTGCCGTGACCGCCAGGGACGCCGTCACCGTGTGTCTGGTGCGGGCTGCGCACCACGGCCCCGAGGTGCTGATGGTGCAGCGCCCCGAGGGCGCCCAGTTCATGGGTGGGGCGTGGGTGTTCCCGGGCGGGGCGGTCGACGACGCCGACCAGGGACCCGAAGGCCTTTCGCCCTTCCAGGCCGCCGCTCTGCGCGAGGTGGTGGAGGAGACCGGAATCTGGCTCACCACCGACGGCGAGCAGGTCACCGAGAAGCGGCCTTCCGGTTCCGGCGTGTTCGCCGCTGCGCCTGCCCCCCTCGACGGCGAGCGGCTGCGCCTCTTCGCCAACTGGATCACTCCCGCCGGCCTCCCCATCCGGTTCGACACCCGGTTCTTCGTCACCGAGGTGTCGCGGCGGGCGGCAGCCCTCATCGACGGCAAGGAGCTCGTCGACGCTGCCTGGACCGACCCCGCCGACGCCCTGGAACGGGGCGACGCCGGTGACTGGCTGATCGCGTTCCCAACCCGTCAGGCCCTACTCGTCCTCTCCGGGCATGCGTCGGTGGCCGACCTGCTCGCCTCGCTCCCCGACCCGGCCTCGGTCGAGCCGGTGCAGCCCCGCCTTGCGGTCACCGAGGACTCGGTGCGCATCGTGCTGCCCGATGAGCCCGGCTTCGACGAGCTCGACGAGGACGACCCCGATCTCTTCGCCAGGGCCATGGCGGTCGTCGAGGCAGGCGGTGACGTTCCCGCGGAGATGCGAGGGTCATGACGGTCGAGCGGATCCTCGCCCCCAACCCTTCGATCTACACCGGCCCCGGCACCAACACCTACCTCATCGAGGAGGACGGCGAGCTCCTCGTCCTCGACCCCGGTCCGGTGATCGAGTCGCACCTCGAGGCCATCCTCCTCGCCACCAC
>CAYQZO010000453.1:0-2000 GCA_964421925.1 uncultured Acidimicrobiaceae bacterium | reverse complement strand
GACCAGTCCAAGGTGGCTTCAAGGGTCTGATGGTGAGGCAGCTCATCACGTGCCCCGCCGGTGAGGACGGCGAATCGGTCGTCGAGGAGCTGCTCCAGTTCTGCGGCCGTGAGAATGTTGAACCGAGCCGCCGCCAACTCGATAGCCAGAGGCAGCCCATCGAGACGGCGACAGATCCGCAAGATCGCCCCGGCGTTTCCCGGCGTCACGTTGAATCCAGGCCGCGCGCTCTCAGCGCGTTCGACCAGGAGCCGCACTCCCGAGTAGTCACCTATCGCCGCCGGGTCCGTGACCCCCTCGCCTGGGACCTCCAAGGTCGGCACCACATAGAGACGCTCCCCGGCAACCCCCAAGCTCTGGCGACTCGTCGCCACCACCCGCACCGCATCGGTCCGCTTCAACACCTCCGCTACCAGTGACGCCACCGGCTCGACGAGGTGCTCACAGTTGTCAAACAGCAGCAACGTGTCCCGGTCTTCGAGGCGCTCCACCAACCGCTCCACAACGTCAGACCCCGGAGCCTCCCCCCCCCCTATCGTCAACGCCACCACACCGGGCACCAGGGCGGGGTCATCCACCACCGCCAAGTCGACGAACCACACCCCATCCGGGTAGTCGTCCAAAACCCGGGTAGCGAGCTGGAGCGCCAGCCGGGTCTTCCCCGAGCCTCCGGATCCGGTCAACGTCACCAACCGCGACGCGCTGAGCAGCTCAGCAAGCTCAACTGGCTAGGTAGGTTGTGTGGCGTCGCCGCCAGCCCGCGCAACGGCGGAAACACCGAGGGCAGTTCAGGATGGGTCACCTGCACCACCCCGATCGGGTGATCGACATCCCGCAGCCGCACCTCCCCGAGCTCCATCAGCTCCACATCCTCGGGGACCCCGGAGCCAGCGGTCTGCGCACTCGCGGTACTGGCCAGGATCTGGCCGCCGTGAGCCGCCGCCATCAACCGCGCCGCCTCGTTCACCACGGGCCCGAAATAGCTCCCGGCTCGCTCCTCCGCCTCTCCGGTATGGATACCCATCCGCACCCGGAGCGGAGTCTCCCCCCACTCCCCTGTCGAGATGGCAACCTGGGCCGCTACTGCCGCTGACACCGCTTCGCCCGCCGAAGCGAACGCCACCCCGAACGAATCGCCCGCCGTGAAGAAGACATGACCGCGGCGAGACTCGACCGCTTCCACGATCAGCTTCTCATGGCGCGCCACGGCCTTCCCCATCGGCTCCGGGTGTTCCGCCCACAGCCGAGTCGACCCCTCAATATCGGTAAACAGAAACGTAACCGTGCCGGTCGGTCGCTCCGCCATCGGGGTCACGCCTCCTCCAACCCCCCAACCAATGTTCCCCGACCCAACCACCCCGCCTAGAGGCAGAGGGCCCAACGACCGCAGCGGCGCGTCACATGACCGCACAGAACGACGGCATCACCCTCTTCGGCAAGGACGTCGAAGCCGAGCAGAACCGGCAATATGTGCGGCCATATCTCGCCTGGTGCCCCGGGTCAGGCGGCCCACGGGTCATCACACTGAGCCCTGTCCCGGTCGTCCGTGACAATGCTTGTACTTCCGACCCGACCCACATGGACACGGTTCATTGCGACCGACCTTGACGGCGTATCTGACGCCAACGGGAGTGGCCGGGGACGTCGGCAGCTGTCGCTCCCGGGCCCAGAGACGCTCCTCTCGGCGCCGCAACGCCGCCGCGTGGAGCTCGAGGCTGCGCTGCCGTGCATCCAGCTGTGACGACCGCTTCTCGACCCGCTCGGTGAGCTGGTCGGCGAGTTCCGCTGCCGTTGTGCCTGCGGCGTCGACCACGGCCTCCAGCTCCGCCACGATGAGCCCGGCGACGGCCTCCCCCATCGTCACACCCACAGCCTCCGAGTAGCGTCGCCACGTCGACCACACCGCATCCGACACCGGCACCTTCACCGCCTGGATCGCCACAGCGTGGTCGAGGGCAGCGAGGAGGCGCTCGTCGATCCGGGCCGACCTCCCTCGAGAC
>CAYQZO010000452.1:0-2005 GCA_964421925.1 uncultured Acidimicrobiaceae bacterium | reverse complement strand
TGGGCAATGAGCAGCAACGGCTCGGGGAGCTGCGCGAACGACTTCGCCGCGGCGAGACCGTGGCGCTGGTCTCCGATGCCGGCATGCCGTCGGTGTCGGACCCCGGCGTGCTGGCGGTGCGCCTCGCCACCGACGTCGGTGCCAGGGTGTCGGTCGTGCCCGGTCCGAGCGCGGTGACGAGCGCGCTCGCCGTGTCCGGTGCCGGCGGCGACCGGTTCGTCTTCGAGGGCTTCCTGCCCCGACGACCCGGGGAGCGCCGGCGGCGGATCCAGGCGATCGCCGCCGACGAACGTCCCACCGTGCTGTTCTCGCCGCCGACCAGGGTCGCTCGGGACCTCAGCGATCTCGCCGACCACCTCGGCGGCGAGCGGTCCGTAGTGGTGGCACGAGAGCTGACCAAGCTGCACGAGGAGGTGTGGAGGGGGACGCTGGGGGATGCAGCAAAGCACTGGGCATCGGCCGTCTCGCCTCGGGGCGAGTTCACGTTGGTCATCGCTCCGGGGGCGGAACCGCCCCAGGACATGGCGGCCGCGCTGGCCGAGGTCGAGGAGGCGGTGTCGGGCGGCGAGCGTCTGTCGACGGCTGTGCGCCGGATAGCCGAGGCGAGGGGGATGTCGCGCCGGATCCTGTACGAGGCGGCGTTGGAAGCTAGGGAGGCGGGAGAGCGGCCCTAGCGAAGGTCACCGTCAGGCTACGCGGCCACCCTTCCGCGGCAGACGCTGCAAATGCCGCGGCCGAGGAACTCTGAGACGTCCTCCGTGGATCCGCAGAACACGCAGGTCGCTTGGAGCTTGCGCAGCATGATGGCGCCGTTCTCCACGGTGATCTCGAGCTCGTCACCCTCCTGGATGTTGAACAGGCGACGGGTCTCCGCCGGTATCACGATTCGCCCGAGGTCATCGATCTTCCTGACCATGACGGTCTCCACAGGTGCCTCCTGAATTCAATTCCTGGTCGACTCGGGAGGGTAGCGGGCGGTCACGCAACTGGCAGTGGTTCCCAGTCGGCTGCGATACCATCGCCGCCCGTGTCCAGCAGCACCCGAACACCGAAGAAGATCCTTGTCGCCGTCGCCTGGCCCTATGCCAGCGGGTCGCGGCATCTCGGCCACCTCGCCGGCGCCTATCTCCCTCCCGACATCTTCGCCAGGTACCACCGCGCCATCGGCAACGACGTGCTGATGGTCTCGGGCAGCGATGTCCACGGGACGCCGATCACCGTTCGCGCCGACCAGGAGGGTGTTACCCCCGACGAGATCGTCGAGCGGTACCACCCCGAGTTCGTGCAGCACTGGGAGGACCTCGGCATCGAGTACGACCTGTTCACCACGACCGGCACCGACACCCACCGCGAGGTTGCCCAGGACTTCTTCCTACACCTGCTCGACAACGGGTATCTGTACAAGGAGACCAGCGAGCAGTTCTACGACGAAGAGGCGCTTCGTTTCCTCCCCGATCGGTACGTCGAGGGGACGTGTCCGCACTGCGGGTTCATCCACGCCCGCGGTGATCAGTGCGACAACTGCGGCCGCACCCTCGATCCGGCCGATCTCATCGACCCCAAGAGCAAGCTCACCGTGAACACGCCGGTGCTGCGCGAGACCGAGCACTACATGTGGAGGCTCAGCGAGTTCCAGGAGCCGCTGCTGGAGTGGCTGGACACCCGCCAGGGGTGGCGGGCCCACGTCATCAACTTTGCCAGGGGGATGGTCGAGGATGGACTCCACGACCGCGCCTTCACCAGAGACCTCGACTGGGGCATCCCGCTGCCGGTCGACGATCTCGGCCCGGGGAAGAGCATCTACGTGTGGTGGGAGGCCCTGATGGGCTATTTCTCCGCCCCCCAGGAGTGGGCCCGGCTACGCGGTGAGCCCGATGCCTGGGAGGCATGGTGGAAGGACCCCGAGGCAGAGAGCTACTACTTCATCGGCAAGGACAACATTCCCTTCCACGCCGTGTACTGGCCGGCGCTGCTGATGGGCTACGGCGGTCTCAACCTGCCCACC
>CAYQZO010000451.1:0-2006 GCA_964421925.1 uncultured Acidimicrobiaceae bacterium | reverse complement strand
TCATGGCCGGCGCCGGCTCGGCCGTGATGGGGATCGGCCAGTCCACCGGAGAGAACCGCGCTCAGCAGGCCGCGGAGAAGGCGATCTCGAGCTCGCTCCTCGAATCCTCGATGGACGGGGCACGGGGTGCACTGCTCGCCGTCGCCGGGCCCCGGGAGATGACCCTCCACGAGGTGAGCACCGCGGCATCCATCGTCGCCGACCACTCCGACGGTGACGCCAACATCATCTTCGGCGCCGTCGTGGACGACACCCTCGGCGACGCCATGCGGGTGACCGTCATCGCCGCCGGGTTCGACCGTGAGTCGCGGCCATCGCCCTTCAGCTTCACCGGTCGCTACGACGATGAAGGTGACCAGCCCGCCGAGGGCGCCGACGACATGGAGATCCCCGGCTTCGTCCAGGGATGATCCGGCCCGAGGGGTTCCGCGGCGCCGCCTTCGGTGATGGCGCAGACGGTGACCCCCGCACCGACACCGGGGCCCGGGACCGATTCCGCGAGCTGCTGGACACGCCCGAGGCGTGGTCGTGGCCCCGGCAGGTGCACGGGGGAACGGTGCTGCGGGTCGACCGGCCCGGGCCCGCCGGTGACGGCGACGGACTCATCACCGACGGCCCGCTTGCGGTGGCGGTCGCCACCGCCGACTGCGTCCCGGTCATCGTCGAAGGCGATACGACCACCGCCATCATCCACGCCGGCTGGCGCGGGATGGCCGCAGGGGTCGTCGCCGCCGGCGTCGAAGCCATGATGGTTGCAGGCGACACGCCCCGCCGCGCCGCCATCGGGCCCTCCATCGGACCCTGCTGCTACGAGGTGGGCCCCGAGGTCGTCGCCGCCGTTCCCTTTCCGGCCACCACCAGCTGGGGGACGACGAGTGTCGACCTGTGGTCCGCCGCCGAAGCCCAGCTCGGCGGCCTCGAAGTGTGGCGCTCGGGAATCTGCACCTTCACCGACCATCGCTTCCGGTCCCACCGGCGCGATGGAACACCGCTGCGCCAGGTCGCAGTGACATGGCTGCCGGCGGATTGACCCGGGCGCGGCGGCGGGTC
The DNA here is from genome assembly GCA_964421925.1 of uncultured Acidimicrobiaceae bacterium. Classification (GTDB taxonomy): domain Bacteria; phylum Actinomycetota; class Acidimicrobiia; order Spongiisociales; family UBA5794; genus JACZST01. The sequence continues at coordinate 956 of CAYQZO010000451.1, read as the reverse complement.
GCCGCGGCGGCCGCCAGGGTGGGCCGCGACCCCCGGGAGGTGACCGTCGTCGTGGTCACCAAGAATCGGAGCCACGACGAGATCCTCGCCGTCTACGACGAAGGGCAGCGGGTGTTCGCTGAGAACCGTGCCGATGCACTGACCTACCGCATCGAGGGCGGCCTTCCCGACGACGTGACGTGGCACTTCGTCGGATCACTCCAGCGAAGGAAGGTCAAGGTCGTGGCACCCCTCGTCGGGCTGCTCCACTCCATGGATCGCGCGCACCTGGAGGCCGCCTGGGCGAAGCAGTCGGACCCGCCGCCCGTGCTGCTGCAGGTGAATCTGGCCGAGGAGCCGCAGAAGCACGGCTACCGGGGCGATGAGATCATCGCCGCCGCCGAGCGACTCGCCGCGCTCGGTGTCGAGGTGCGGGGCCTGATGATCATCCCTCCGATCCCGTCGGTCCCCGAGGATTCACGGCGCTGGTTCCTTGGTCTTGCCGAACTCGGAGCGGAGCTCCAGACCCGTTATCCGGCAGCGACCGAGCTCTCGATGGGGATGTCCGACGACTTCGAAGTGGCCGTCGAGTGTGGTGCAACGATGATTCGCCTGGGACGGACTATCTTTGAAGCCGTGGAGGGAAGCTGAATCGATGGCGACGTTCTGGCAGAAAACGCTGTTCTACCTTGGCCTGGTCGATGACGAGGGCGGCTATCCCGGCTTCGGCGAGGATGAGCGAGCCCCGGCGCAGCCTGCTATCCCGGGCACCGCGGTGACGGCGCGCCCTCCGGGCACGGTAGCCGGCCGCCGCCTCGACCCCCCGGACGTCTACCGGCGCAGCGGTTCCTCGTGGGAGCACACCGAGGCCGGCGTGTACGTGCAGACCGACCCGGGGACGCGCAGCTACGACGGGACGCCGTATCGAGACCCGGAAACCGAGGTCATCGCCGCCCGCAACTTCTCCGACGCCCAGC
>CAYQZO010000450.1:0-2007 GCA_964421925.1 uncultured Acidimicrobiaceae bacterium | reverse complement strand
GACCAACCGGGAGCGGATGGCCGCGGGCTCCGGGGTCTCGGTGGAGACCGTCGAGCACCTGTTGCGCCGCCACGGATCGGACACGGGACGACTCCTCGGGATCGCGGGTGAGCACCCCGACCTCGGGGAACGGCTCGACCCGCGGGCCGACTACCTGAAGGTGGAGCTGGTGTGGGCGGCCAGGGTGGAAGGAGCCCTCCACCTCGACGACCTGCTCACCCGCCGCACCCGGATCTCCATCGAGGTTCCCGACCGCGGGGTGGCCACTGCCGCTGAGGCCGCCCGCCTGGTCGCCCCCATCCTGGGCTGGGATCAGCGGACCATCGCCCGCGAGGTCGAGCACTACGCGGCGCGGGTCGCCGCCGAGCTCGACTCGCAGATGCAGCACGACGACCTCACCGCCGACGCCGCCCGCATGGGTGCCCCGGACGTGCGAATGATGGGGCGCTAGCCGGCTCAGTACCCCGCCCGCCCTTGCCGATAAGGGGGCATGACGACTCAGGCGGTGCGCTGCGACACCTGCGGGGCCGATCACCCGACCGGTGCCGGGCATGTGCGTCGCCGGGGCCACACCCTGTGCCCGTCGTGCGTCGGCCTCACCCAGCACCGCAAGAAGGCCGATCAGGGGTTGCTCCTCTGGCTGCTGTTCGCCGCCACCGTTGTCTCCTGGCTGATCGACACACCGAACGCGATCCGCTACCCCCTCACCAGCACGTCGCTCATCTTCGTGGGCGCCGCCCTCATCACCGTCGTCCACGAGGGTGGCCACGCAGCCGCGGCGACGCTCATGGGCATCCGGGTCCGCCAGGTCAACATCGGTGTCGCCGGACCCGTCGTAGCGTCCTACACCAGGGGAACCTTCGCCGTTCGCTTCTTCTTGCTGCCGCTTGCCGGCTCCACCGCGCTCGAGCCGGCAACGCGCGCTTTCCGCACCAAGCACGTGATCGCAACGGCCGCCGGGCCCTTGACCGCGATCGCCCTCATGGCCGGCTTCTACGTGTGGCAACCGGCCAGCTGGGCCGCCGCCGAGTTCCGGGACGTCGTTTTGCTGATGAGCGGGTTCTCCCTGGTGGCCAATCTGCTCGTCCCGCTGCCCTGGCTCGGAAACGACGCGTGGTCTCTGTGGAAGATCGTCACCATGGGTGACCAGGACGTCGACCTGCTCGGAAGCATCGGCGAGCACGACGCGGTGATCCGTCGCCTCCACGACCACATCACCGGAGATCCGCTCGAACCGGAGCAACTGGAGGAGATCCGCCGCTTCTTCCTGGAGCGGCTCGAGCGACCGGGCATGGACGGCCCCAGCCGGGCGCTCAAGTCGAGCAACCTGGCCTCCGTCGACCTGATGACGGGCAGGGCCGACCTCCTCGAGGAGGCGGATCGGCTGTCCACCCACGCCTATGAAACCCTGGCGATTCCGGAGATCGCCGCCGGCCGGGGCTCGGTGCTGCTCGCCATGGGCCGCGACGCCGAAGCAGTGCCGTTGCTGGAACGGGCCCTGCCCCATCTGGAAGGAGCCAACGCCGATTCCATCGCGGCCGGGCTGGCCCTCGCTGCCGTTCGCGGCGGTGATGTCTTCACCGCCCGCCGCTACCTCGGCTCCATCGACGATGACCTCAACACCTGGGCCTACCGGGAAGCGCACCAGGTGCTCGGACCGGTCGAGCTGCGCAACCTGGTGTCGACCTACTGGTCCGACGGCCGATCCCCGACCCAGGTCGCCGACATGGTCAGGGCAGACGCCGGAGCGGCGGCGCAACTCATCGCGCGGACCGTCGCCGAGTTCGTGGATATCGCATCGGACGAGGAGCTGGCCGCACTGATGACCGAGTCCTCGGGTACGAGCGTCGAGGCCGCCAAGGCACGGGGCCAGTTGGAGTCGCTGATCGAGGCGCTGACCCGCCGGGCCGCCTGACTCCTACGCGGCCATGGCCGCCTGGACGTCGAACTGATCGGCGTCGGTGCTCCGCAGCTTCGCCACGTAGGTCCAGATCGCCCAGATCAGGG